>JAIRZC010000157.1 GCA_031267455.1 Accumulibacter sp.
TCTCGTCGACTACGTCGATGCATCGCGTATCGTCGTTCGCGTCAATGACGAGGAAACGACTCCCGGCGAGGTCGGCGTCGATATCTACAATCTGGTGAAATACACGCGGTCGAACCAGAATACGAACATCAACCAGCGCCCGCTCGTTCGCGTCGGCGACATGATCGCGCAGGGCGATGTCGTCGCCGACGGCGCGTCGACTGACAAGGGCGAACTCGCGCTCGGCCAAAATATGCTGATAGCGTTCATGCCGTGGAACGGCTACAACTTCGAGGATTCGATCCTGGTTTCCGAGCGCGTCGTTGCCGAAGACCGCTTTACCTCGATTCATATCGAGGAATTGACCGTCGTCGCGCGCGACACGAAACTCGGCTCGGAGGAAATCACGCGCGATATCGCCTCGCTGGGCGACGCGCAGCTCTCGCGCCTCGACGATTCTGGAATCGTCTATATCGGCGCCGAAGTCGACGCGGGCGATGTGCTCGTCGGAAAAGTGACTCCCAAGGGCGAGACTCAATTGACGCCGGAAGAAAAGCTCCTGCGCGCTATTTTCGGAGAGAAGGCTTCCGACGTGAAGGATACCTCGCTGCGCGTCCCATCCGGAATCTCCGGAACCGTCATCGATGTCCAAGTCTTCACCCGCGAGGGAATCGAGCGCGACAAGCGCGCACAGTCAATTATCGGCGACCAGTTGCGCGGATTCAAGCTGGATCTGGCGGACCAGTTGCGCATCGTTGAGCGCGACGCGATGGCGCGTGTCGGTCGCCTTCTCGTCGGGAAAACCGCGAACGGAGGACCGAAACGCCTCGCGAAGGGCGCGGAAATAACGAACGAATATCTTGACGGCATCGAACCTCGGCAGTGGTTCGACGTGCGCCTGTCCGACGAGGAAGCGGCGCATCAGCTCGAATCGTTGCGTGAGGGCTTGGAGCAGACACGCAAGGATTTCGACCTGGCTTTCGAGGAAAAACGCAAGAAACTGACGCAGGGCGACGAATTGCCACCCGGCGTGCAGAAGATGGTCAAGGTCTATGTTGCCGTCAAGAGGCGTCTCCAATCGGGAGACAAGATGGCCGGGAGACACGGAAACAAGGGCGTCGTTTCGCGCATCATTCCGGTCGAGGACATGCCCCACATGGCGAACGGACGTCCGGTCGACATCGTGTTGAATCCCCTTGGTGTCCCGTCGCGGATGAATGTTGGTCAAGTGCTCGAAGTTCATCTCGGACTCGCGGCAAAGAGCATTGGAACGAAGATCGGCGAAATGCTGCGGCGGCAGTCCAACGCGGAGGAAGTCCGCGAATTCCTCGGAAAAATCTACAACAACAGTGGAAAACGCGAAGACCTGACGCAGTTGAACGACAAGGAAATTCTCGAGATGGCGGGCAATTTGGAAGACGGCGTTCCGTTCGCGACGCCCGTCTTCGACGGCGCCAACGAGAAGGAAATCAAGGACATGCTGAGGCTTGCGGAGATGCCCGAGTCGGGCCAGATGGTCTTGTACGATGGCCGTACCGGTGAAAGATTCGAGCGCCAGGTTACCGTGGGCTATATGCACATGCTCAAGCTGCATCACCTCGTCGACGACAAGATGCATGCGCGATCGACGGGCCCCTATTCGCTGGTGACGCAGCAACCCCTGGGTGGCAAGGCCCAGTTCGGCGGCCAGCGCTTTGGCGAAATGGAGGTCTGGGCGCTTGAAGCTTATGGCGCGTCCTACGTTTTGCAGGAAATGTTGACCGTCAAGTCGGACGACGTCAATGGGCGGACCAAGGTCTATGAAAACATCGTCAAGGGGGATCACAAGATCGACGCCGGCATGCCGGAATCGTTCAATGTGCTCGTCAAGGAAATCCGCTCGCTGGCGATCGATATCGATCTCGACCGCTATTGACGAGCCGCGACGGGAGATGGCCGCGGGAGAGACCGCGCCATTCCGCAGACATGAGTAAAGGCGCGGGAGAACCCCGCGGATGGAGTGAAAGATGAAAGCACTGCTTGACTTGTTTAAACAGGTTGTACAGGAAGAACAGTTTGACGCGATCACGATCGGGCTGGCCTCTCCGGACAAGATTCGCTCGTGGTCCTACGGGGAAGTCAAAAAACCCGAAACGATCAATTACCGTACTTTCAAGCCGGAACGCGACGGCCTGTTCTGCGCCAAGATATTCGGCCCGATCAAGGATTACGAATGCCTGTGCGGAAAATACAAGCGCTTGAAGCATCGCGGCGTGATCTGCGAGAAATGCGGCGTCGAAGTCACGCTCTCGAAAGTCAGGCGCGAACGCATGGCGCATATCGAGCTTGCGTCTCCGGTTGCGCACATCTGGTTCCTGAAGAGCCTTCCGAGCCGGCTTGGAATGGTTCTCGACATGACGCTGCGCGACATCGAGCGCGTCCTTTATTTTGAGGCCTTCGTCGTTTGCGATCCTGGGATGACGCCGCTTACCCGCGGCCAGTTGCTGACCGAGGACGACTATCTTGTGAAAGTCGAGGAGTACGGCGATGAATTCCACGCCGCGATGGGCGCCGAAGGCATTCGCGAGATACTGCGCTCGATCGACCTTTCCGGCGAGGTGAGCCGCCTTCGCGCCGAACTCGACGTGACGTCTTCCGAGACGAAGAGCAAGAAATTTTCCAAGCGTCTCAAGATTCTCGAAGGATTCCAAAAATCGGGGATCAAGCCCGAATGGATGGTGCTCGAAGTCCTTCCCGTCCTTCCGCCTGACCTGCGTCCGCTCGTCCCGCTCGACGGCGGGCGCTTTGCGACCTCGGACCTGAACGATCTCTACCGGCGTGTCATCAATCGCAACAATCGCTTGCGGCGCCTTCTCGAACTCAAGGCGCCCGAAATCATCGTCCGGAATGAAAAGCGCATGCTCCAGGAAGCCGTGGATTCCTTGCTCGACAACGGGCGTCGCGGGAAAGCGATGACCGGCGCGAACAAGCGTCCGTTGAAGTCGCTCGCGGACATGATCAAGGGCAAGGGTGGACGCTTCCGCCAAAACCTGCTCGGAAAGCGCGTCGATTATTCGGGACGCTCGGTGATCGTCGTCGGCCCGCAGCTCAAGCTGCACCAATGCGGTTTGCCCAAGCTGATGGCGCTGGAACTCTTCAAGCCTTTCATTTTCAACAAGCTCGAACTGATGGGTCTCGTGACGACGATCAAGCAGGCGAAAAAGATGGTCGAAATGCAAGAGCCGGTTGTCTGGGACATCCTCGAAGATGTCATCCGGGAACACCCGATCATGCTGAATCGCGCGCCGACCCTGCACCGCCTCGGAATCCAGGCTTTCGAACCGACGCTGATCGAAGGCAAGGCGATTCAGTTGCATCCGCTGGTCTGCGCCGCGTTCAACGCCGACTTCGACGGCGACCAGATGGCGGTGCATATCCCGCTCTCGCTCGAAGCGCAGATGGAAACCCGCACGCTGATGTTGGCCTCGAACAATATTCTCTCTCCGGCAAACGGCGATCCGATCATCGTTCCGTCACAGGATATCGTCCTCGGACTCTACTACGCGACCCGCGAGAAGATCAACGCGAAAGGCGAAGGGATGCTCTTCTCGGACATCGACGAAGTCGGGCGCGCGATGCAGATCGGCGAGCTCGACCTTCACGCGCGCATCTCGGTACGGATAAAGGAGTACGAAAAGGACAGCGACGAAATCTGGCGGGAAAAACTCACGCGCTACGACACGACGGCAGGTCGCGCGATGCTTTCCGACATTTTGCCGAAGGGCTTGCCGTTTTCCGTCATCGACAGGCCGCTCAAAAAGAAGGAGATTTCCCGGCTGATCAATTCGGCGTTCCGTCGTTGCGGCCTGAGGGAAACGGTCATCTTCGCGGACAGGCTGATGCAGAACGGTTATCGGCTGGCGACGCGCGCGGGGATTTCGATCTGTTCGGACGACATGCTGGTTCCGACGCAGAAGACGGAAATCATTTCCGTCGCCGAGAGAGAGGTCAAGGAAATCGAGAGCCAGTATACCAATGGCCTCGTGACCGACGGCGAACGCTATAACAAGGTTGTCGATATATGGGGACGCACCGGCGACCAGGTGGCCAAGGTCATGATGGAGCAGTTGGGCCAGGAAGAAGTCATTGACCGCCGTGGAAAGAAGGTCAAGCAAGAGTCGTTCAACTCGATTTACATGATGGCCGATTCGGGCGCCCGCGGCTCGGCCGCGCAGATTCGCCAGCTCGCCGGAATGCGCGGCTTGATGGCCAAGCCGGACGGTTCGATCATCGAGACGCCGATCACGACCAATTTCCGCGAAGGCCTCAATGTCCTCCAGTATTTCATTTCGACGCACGGCGCGCGCAAGGGCCTCGCGGACACCGCCCTGAAAACGGCCAATTCAGGCTATCTGACCCGTCGGCTCGTCGACGTCACGCAGGACCTCGTCGTCATCGAAGATGACTGCGGGACCGAAAACGGCGTGACCATGAAAGCGTTGATTGAGGGCGGCGAAGTCGTCGAACCGCTGCGCGAACGCATTCTCGGCCGCGTGACGGCCCGTAGCGTCGTCGATCCGGAAACGAACGAGACGCTTATCGAACCCGGCGTCCTTCTCAATGAAGAGCTGTGCGACCGGATCGACCAACTGGGAATCGATGAAATCAAGGTGCGGACGCCGCTGACCTGCGAAACGCGCTACGGCCTGTGCGCCAAATGCTACGGACGCGACCTTGGCCGTGGCTCGCTCGTCAACGTCGGCGAAGCCGTCGGCGTCATCGCCGCGCAGTCGATCGGCGAGCCGGGAACGCAGTTGACGATGCGGACCTTCCACGTCGGCGGCGCGGCGTCCCGCGCAGCGGTCGCAAGTCAGGTCGAATCGAAGAGCGTCGGCGCCGTGCGCTTCATTTCCTCGATGCGCTACGTGACGAGCGCCAAGGGCGAAAAAATCGTCATCACCCGCTCTGGGGAGATTGCGATCACCGACGACAACGGACGCGAGCGCGAGCGCCACAAGGTTCCCTACGGCGCGACCCTGCAGGTCGCCGATGGCCAGCCATTGAAAGCAGGTACCATTCTGGCGACCTGGGATCCGCACACGCGACCGATCATCGCCGAATACGCAGGACTCGTAAAATTCGAAAACGTCGAAGAAGGTGTTACGGTGGCCAAGCAGATCGACGAGGTCACGGGCCTCTCGTCACTCGTCGTCATCGACCCGAAACGCGGCGGAAAGGGACAGGCCAAGGGACTGCGTCCCCAAGTCCGGCTCTTTGGCCCCGACGGAAAGGAGGTCTGCGCGCACGGAACGGATCACCCCGTGACGATTACTTTCCAGGTCGGCGCGATCATTACCGTGCTCGATGCCCAGGAGATTTCTGTAGGCGACGTTCTCGCGCGGCTTCCGCAGGAATCGGCGAAAACCCGCGATATTACCGGTGGCTTGCCGAGGGTTGCCGAACTGTTCGAAGCGCGCACGCCTAAGGACGCCGGAATGCTGGCCGAATATACGGGAACGATGTCTTTCGGGAAGGATACCAAGGGTAAACAACGCCTCGTAATCGTCGATCTCGACGGCGCTTCGCACGAATACCTGATTCCGAAAGACAAACACGTTCTCGTGCACGACGGGCAGGTCGTCAATAAGGGTGAGTCGATCGTCGATGGGCCGCCCGATCCCCACGACATTCTGCGCCTCCAGGGCGCCGAGGCCCTGGCCGTGTATATTACCGACGAAGTCCAGGACGTTTACCGCCTCCAGGGGGTAAAGATCAACGACAAGCACATCGAAGTCATCGTGCGCCAGATGTTGAGGCGCGTCATCGTCGTCGACCCCGGCGATACCAAGTTCATTCGCGGCGAACAGGTCGAGAGGGCGCACCTGCTCGACGAAAACGACGCGCTGAAGGAAGGTGCTCTTCCAGCGAAGTACGAACCGGTGCTCCTGGGGATCACCAAAGCGTCGTTGTCGACGGATTCGTTCATTTCCGCCGCTTCGTTCCAGGAAACGACGCGCGTTTTGACCGAAGCGGCGATCATGGGCAAGCGCGACGAACTCAGGGGCTTGAAGGAAAATGTGATCGTCGGCCGCCTGATTCCCGCAGGAACGGGATTGGCCTACCATAGGATGCGAAAAACCCCCGCGATGTTCGGCGCCGGCGCGGACGAAGAGGTCGAAACGGTCGTCGAAACCGTTGGGGACGATGTCCCGGAAACGCAGGCGACTTGACTTGCCGTTTCATCGGCCATAGAATTCCCGGTCTTTGTGCTGTGGATTTCGAAATCAACGCCCGCGAGGTTTTCGAACCGTGCGGGTTTCCCCTGTGGAGCGCGGGAAAACCGTTCCACGGGAGTCTAGGATAGGAAAGATGCCAACGATAAATCAACTCGTGCGCAAACCGCGCAAAGCGGCGCGCAGTAAAAGCAAGGTCCCCGCGCTCGAAAACTGTCCGCAGAAGCGCGGCGTATGCACTCGCGTCTATACCACGACGCCCAAAAAACCCAACTCGGCTTTGCGCAAGGTTTGCAAGGTTCGCCTGACGAACAGTTTCGAAGTGATTTCCTATATCGGTGGCGAGGGCCACAATCTCCAGGAGCACTCCGTCGTCCTGATCCGCGGCGGCCGCGTGAAGGATTTGCCGGGCGTCCGCTACCACACGATCCGCGGTTCCCTGGATACCCAGGGCGTCAAAGACCGAAAGCAAGGGCGCTCGAAGTACGGGGCAAAGCGCCCGAAAGCGGCTTGATCCCTTTGCGGTTGCGGACGGCGCGCGTCGTCCGCGGATCCAATGAATAATCGATTGATTTGAGAGGTTAGTCTATGCCACGTCGTCGCGAAGTGCCAAAACGCGATATTCTTCCAGACCCGAAGTTCGGGAGCATCGATGTTTCGAAGTTTGTCAATACGATAATGATGAGCGGGAAAAAATCGGTTGCCGAGCGCATCGTCTATGGCGCGTTCGACATCGTTTCCTCGAAGGCGGGGAAGGACCCGGTCGAGGTTTTCAACCAGGCGATCGACAACGTAAAACCGCTCGTCGAAGTCAAGAGCCGGCGCGTGGGCGGAGCGAACTATCAAGTGCCGGTCGAGGTGCGTCCAAACCGCCGTATGGCGCTGGCGATGCGCTGGCTCCGCGAATCGGCGCGCAAACGTTCCGAAAAATCGATGGGCCAGCGTCTGGCCGCTGAAATGCTCGAAGCTTCCGAAAACCGGGGCGGCGCTGTCAAGAAGCGCGACGAAGTCCATCGCATGGCCGACGCGAACAAGGCTTTTGCGCACTTCCGTTTCTAGGATTTTCAAGCAGTAGATTCGTTCTTTATCACTTGTAAAGGTTTTTGTCGTGGCACGTAAAACTCCCATTGGACGTTATCGCAATATCGGTATCAGCGCGCACATCGATGCGGGAAAGACCACCACCACCGAGCGCATTCTTTACTATACCGGCGTCAATCACAAGATCGGCGAAGTACACGACGGCGCTGCCACGATGGACTGGATGGAGCAGGAACAAGAGCGCGGGATCACGATTACGTCCGCGGCGACGACATGTTTCTGGAAAGGAATGGCGAACCAGTTTTCCGAGCACCGGATCAATATCATCGATACGCCGGGACACGTCGATTTCACCATCGAAGTCGAGCGCTCGATGCGCGTCCTCGACGGGGCGTGCATGGTGTATTGTGCCGTCGGCGGTGTCCAGCCCCAGTCGGAAACGGTTTGGCGCCAGGCGAGCAAGTATCGCGTGCCTCGCCTCGCCTTCGTCAATAAGATGGATCGCCAGGGCGCCGATTTCTTCAAGGTGATCGAGCAGATGCAAACACGCCTCAAGGCGAACCCCGTTCCGGTCGTCATCCCGATCGGGCGCGAGGAGAACTTTGCGGGCGTGATAGACCTCATCAAGATGAAGGCGATTCGCTGGGACGACGCTTCCCAGGGAATGAAGTTCGAATATTACGACATTCCACCCGCGCTCATGGACGAGGCAGGGGAATGGCGCGGGAAGATGCTCGAATCCGCCGCCGAATCGTCCGAAAAACTGATGGACGTTTACCTCGAATCGGGCGACCTGAGCGAAGAGCAGGTCATCGAGGGGCTGCGCGCGCGCACGATCGCGTGCGAGATACAGCCGATGCTCTGCGGGACGGCTTTCAAAAACAAAGGGGTCCAGCGCATGCTCGACGCCGTCATCGATTTCCTGCCCTCGCCGACCGACATTCCCCCGGTCGTCGGGGACGACGAGAAAGGGCGTCCGGATAAGCGCGACGCCGCAGACGAGGCGAAATTTTCCGCGCTCGCGTTCAAATTGATGACAGATCCCTATGTTGGGCAGCTGACCTTTATCCGCGTCTATTCCGGAGTCCTGAATTCCGGCGACATGGTCTATAACCCGGTCAAGGGTCGGAAAGAGCGGATTGGCCGCTTGTTGCAAATGCACGCGAACAACCGTGAGGAAATCAAGGAGGTCCACGCGGGCGATATTGCCGCGTGCGTCGGCTTGAAAGAGGTGACGACCGGAGAGACACTCTGTGACCCTTCGTCGGTGATTACCTTGGAGCGCATGGATTTTCCCGAACCCGTCATTCATATCGCCGTCGAGCCGAAGACCAAGGCTGACCAGGAAAAGATGGGAATCTCGCTGGGGCGTCTGGCGCAGGAGGATCCTTCTTTCCGTGTGCGTTCGGACGAAGAATCCGGTCAGACGATCATTTCGGGCATGGGCGAGCTTCACTTGGAGATTATCGTCGACCGGATGAAGCGCGAGTTCGGCGTCGATGCCAATGTGGGCGCGCCGCAAGTCGCCTACCGTGAATGCATCAAGAAAACCGTCGAGCAGGAGGGCAAATTCGTCAAGCAGACCGGCGGGCGCGGCCAGTACGGTCATGTCTGGCTCAGGATCGAGCCGAACGAGGCAGGTAAGGGCTATGAGTTCATCGACGCGGTCAAAGGGGGCGTCGTTCCGCGCGAATACATTCCCGCCGTCGACAAAGGTCTGCGCGATTCGGTCAAGAGCGGCATCCTGGCCGGCTTCCCCGTCGTGGACGTCAAATTTACCCTCTTCGACGGGTCCTATCACGATGTCGATTCCAATGAAAATGCTTTCCGGCAGGCGGCGGCGGCGGCTTTCAGGGAAGGCGTGAAAAAAGCTGCGCCGACACTGTTGGAACCGATGATGTCGGTGGAAGTTGAAACACCGGAAGAGTACATGGGCAACATCATGGGCGATTTGTCCAGCCGCCGCGGGATCGTCCAGGGGATGCAGGATGTCCCCGGAGGAACCAAGGCCATCCGGGCCGAAGTTCCCCTGGCCGAGATGTTCGGCTATTCGACGACGCTGCGTTCGCTTTCGCAGGGGCGCGCAACGTATTCGATGGAATTCAAACATTATGTCGAAGCGCCGAAAAACGTCGCTGAGGCCGTGATTAACAAGAAGTAATTTTGTATTCGAGGACGCTAAAATGGCTAAGGCAAAAGTTGAGAGGACGAAGCCGCACGTCA
>JAIRZC010000085.1 GCA_031267455.1 Accumulibacter sp.
CGTAAGTGGCTATGGTTTACATCTGACATCTGTACAGATTGGGAACAAACAGCTTTTCGCCACGCTTATAAAGGGGGTGAGGTACGTGGGCGAACGGCTATGCCGCCGCATCGGGCATCTTTTCCGGGAGCGCTTCGGCGGGGCTTTCGCTTTGGGCCGCGCGCGGAACGGACTCGGCGGCCAGCCGGTAGTATTTCAGCGCTTCTTCGGTATTTCCTTCTGTTTCCTCAAGCCGCGCGAGCAAAAGCCGCGCTTCGCGGTTATCTTGGCGCGCCCGCGCCGCGTTGAGGTAAATCCTTGCCTTGTTGGTGTCGAGCGAAAGCGCCATCTGGCCGAGCGCGAGCAAGAGCCGGGTTTCGCCGCTGTGTTTCGGAAGCCATTTCTCCGCGTTGGAGAGACGCTGCGAGAGATCGTCTTCATTCGGAAGTTCGGCATAGAGCGCGGCGAGACCCGAATGCCATTCACGCTCGATTTGCGTCTCGATGATCTTTTGGACGCCTTCGCTTGCGCCGAGCCAAAGAAGGGCGCGGCAATGGATTTCAGCCAACGCCGATGTGATTTCGTCTTTAGGAATTGCATTCCAGTAAGCCTGGCAGCGCGACGCGTCGTCGCTCCGCTTGCGCAGGTTTTCGGCGTGCATGGCTGTCTTCAGGGCGGACAGAGGCTCGGAAGAGTCGATCGATTCGGGCGAGGGGACGGCGTGTTTTTCCAGGAGGCGCGCGATCTTTAGGATTTCATCGGGATTTCCAAGCTCCTTCTGGACGCGCAGTTCGAGCCAGAGCGCCGAGCGAGGGGGTGAGGAAAGCTTTCGCAGGCGATCGAGTATCAGGAGAGCTTCTTCGGGCCGATGCGCGTCGATCTGCATTTCCGCTTCGGCCATCAGTGAAGCGCTCCGCATTTTCGCGTCGGCTTCCGAAGCGTTGAACGTCCATTTTTTCAAGGCGGCCTCGTCGCGCAGCTTGCGCGCCGCGCGGGCGGCGAGCAGCGCCGGCGCCCCGCGCGCGCGACCGGTTTCATAAGCGGTGGAGGCTTTTTTCAGCGACGCCGAAAAATCGCCCTCGGCGAAGAGACGAAAAGCTTCGCCAAAGGCATCGACGCCTTTTTCGCTCTTCCGGCGCTGGAAAAACGCGCGGAAGCGCTGCGGCAGGGCGCTCGTCAACGTGAAAAGGCGAAGCAGCAGATGGAGGACGAAAAATACGCAGATCATGCCGACCACGGCGAATTTGAGCGAAAGTTCGGCGCGATAGGGCGGGACGACCAGATGAACGTAAGCTTCATCGAAACGACCGAAGAGGGAAAGCCCGACGGCCAGCGCGAAAAGCGCCAGAACCCAGAGTAAGCCTCTCATTCTCCGTTCCTTTCACTTTCTTTTCCGGCTTTGAAATTCCTGATGGCCGACAGGCTCTCGTCGAGGCTCGGCAATTCGGCGCTGATTTCGACCGACGAAAGCTGCGAGAGCGTTTCCAGCGTTGCCCGCACCGACGCCTTCCCTGTATCGAAATAAGCTTCGATCCAGTCCAGCGCCTGCCTGACGTCGTTCCGGAAAAGCCGCTGATCGGCGGAAAGGAGCGCTCCACGCGCGGCGAGCAGGCGCAGTTTGCAGTTTTCGCGCAGGAAGAAAGTTTGTTCCGGGGCAAGCAGGACGGTTTCCTGGCGGTCGATACGCTGCACTCGGACGATGCCGCGAATCTTGTCCCAGACGAGCGATCCGGCCATTTTCCAGTATTCCAGCGAGACAGGCGACGCTCCGGTGACTTCGGGCGCCTCTGCGGAGTTCGAGGAAGTCTCTATGCGCGCGTCGACGGCAAGCGGAAGGGAGTCGATCGCGGAGAGGATGTTTTCGAGCCGCATGCTCATTCCCGCGCGGTCGACGCGCGGAATCGCGCGCAAGCGGTCGAGGTCGCGCGAAATCGCCTTCCGGATTCCGATGAATTGCGCTTCCTCGGCCAAGCGGACATCGACAAATTGCAGCGCGAGGATCGCGCCGCGCACATTGCCCGACAATTGCAACTGCTGCGCGGCAAATACGACGCTCTGCTCGGCTTCGAACAGAATCGGCCCATCTCGTTTGCCTGCCAGATTCCGGGAAAGATTCTCGAGGGCCGCCTGCCGCTCCCTGGCTTCGGCCAGAAGATTCTCGAAAGCAGACATCCGGGTTTCGAAGGCGGCGAGACGGTTTTGCAGCGTGAGCGCTTCTTCTTGCCGCTGTTTCAGGGATGCGCGGTCTTCTGTTTCGGTCTGGGCCAGGCGATTTTCGAATTCCCGTTGAATTTCGGCGAAGCGTTCGCGCGTCTCGTACGATTGCCACCCGGCGAGTCCGATCGCGGCCAACGCGACCATGGCCCAAAACAACACCCAAAACGTCGATGCGCCCGAGGTCGGTTTTGGCGGCGTGTCCACCGGGTGCTTCGGCGCGTGTTCCGCCGTGGGAGCGGAAATCCCGGCAGTGGTTCCGGGAGTTTCGGCAGCGACATCGGCTACGGAAAGTTCGCTGGAAGACTCCGTGGGAAAGTCGACCGCGGCGTTTGGAGAAATCCCGGCCCTCTTGTCCGTCGGTTCGGATTTTTCAGGGGTATTCAAAGTATCAATCGTGTCATTCATGATAGGCCATCCCGCTTTCAATTTCATTTCCGAATCGCCGGCGAATCATCGACTCCAAGCCGCCGCGCCGCTCATCCGCAACACGTTTCTCCATCTAAAACTTTCCTCCCGTTGGAAACCTCCCCTTCAGGGGGATCATCAGGCACGGGAGAGGTGTCACCTCTTCCGTGCGGTTTCGCCTGGGTTAGGGCGTGGATTGAAACATCGGCGATTCACAGGAAAATAAAGTATACACACAATCCTTCCATGATACCGGCGTCGGCCGGCGGCGTCAGGATGACTTTCCGCAGTCCGAGTTCCTGCGCGGCGCGGAAGATGCGCGCGTGTGGAACGAAGAGTGGTATGCCGGAAAGCCTCTCGAAACTCTCCGCGGCGATCAGTTTCGGCAGAGCGCGCAGGCCTTCGCTCGACGAGACCGTCAAAGCGTCGAGTCCTTCCTTCAGCGCGGATTCGAGGGGCGATGCGTTGGTCGGCGCGCTGCGGCGGTAACAACTCAGGCATTCGACCGCCGCGCCGCGTTCGGTCAGGATATCGGCCAAAAGATCGCGTCCGCCATCGCCGCGCGCGATCAGAACTTTTCGGCCTTCGACCCGCGCTTTTTGGAACGCGGGCAATTCGAGCAGCGCTTCGGAATCGAAAGGTCCCGCCGGGACGGCGACATTTCCGACGCCCCGGCGCGCCAGGGCTTTTTCGGTGCCCGGCCCGATCGCGGCGGCTTGCGTGCCGGCAGGCCACGCGCGATCGCCCAGAAGCGCCGGAAGCCCGAATTCGACGGCATTCGGGCTGACGAAAACGACAATCGCGTATTCTTCGAGGCGCGGCGCGACGCGGCGTAACGTTTCAGGGTCGCCGATCGGCGTGATTTCGAGCAACGGAAAAAAAACAGGAACGCCGCCTTTTTCGCGGATGGCTTCGCCGAGCGCCACAGCTTGCCTTTCTGGCCGCGTCACGAGGATACGCTTGCCTGAGAGCGAGTTTTTCATCCGCGATACGAAAGACGCGAAGAGAGAATACCGGCGGCGCCCCGGTCAAGCAATTCTCGCGCGAGCGCGCTTCCGATCGCTTCGGCGTCCTTCGGATCGCCGGTCTTTTCTCCGCGAAAGAATGTCGCGCCGTCGCTCGTCGCGACGAAAGCGCGCAGCCAAAGCCTTTCTCCCTCGAAAACGGCGTGCGCGCCCAGCGGCACCTGGCAGCTTCCGCCGAGCGCGCGCGAAAAAGCGCGTTCGGCGCGCGCGCAAAGAGAAGTTTCGACATCGTTGAGCGGCGCGAGCCACGCGGCGAGATCGACGCGGTCGTTCCGGATTTCGACGCCGAGCGCTCCCTGTCCGGGCGCGGGAACGATTTTTTCAGGCGGCAGGGTCATTCGTATACGGTTTTCGAGGCCGAGGCGGATCAGTCCGGCGGCGGCCAGGATGATTGCGTCGTAGCGTCCTTCGTCGAGCTTTTTCAGCCGCGTATCGAGGTTGCCGCGCAAGGCTTCGATTCTCAAAAAAGGGTGGTCCGCGCGGAGCGCCGCTTCGCGCCTCAAACTCGAAGTCCCGACGATCGCGCCTTCGGGGAGCGCTTCGAGACGGTCGTATTTTTCCGAGACAAAAGCATCGCACGGGTTTTCGCGCCGCAGGACGGCGGCGATCGAAAAGCCATCTGGCATTTCCATCGGAACGTCTTTGAGCGAGTGTACCGCGAGATCGGCCTGTCCCTTGCGCATCGCGGCCTCAAGTTCCTTGACGAAAAGGCCCTTTCCGCCGATCCTCGACAAGGATTTGTCGAGGATGCGGTCGCCGCGCGTCGTCATGCCGAGGATTTCGACCTGGCATTCCGGATGGACCGCCGCGATCCGCGAGGCGACGTATTGGGCCTGCCACAGCGCGAGTCTCGACTCGCGCGACGCGATGACGAGGCGCGAAGGCGATCGGACGCGATCGTTCGCGCGCCTCACGACGTCAGGTTTTTCGCGTAAGACTTCACGAGCGGCCATTGCCGCCGACTGACCGGGAGTTTTTCGGGGACTCCGCGCAAAAGCGCGTACCACTGGGTATCGGTTTCGTCGGTCGTATTCTTTTCGAAACCGGCGACGGCCTCCCTGGCGACCAGTACGCTTCGATGCAGACGAATGAAGCGCTCCGAGAATTCCTGTTCGAGGCGCGTGAGCGATTCGTCGAGCAGATATTCGCGCTGGGTCGTGCGCGCCGTCACGTATTTCAAGTCGGCTTTCAGATAAAGGATTTCATTGACGGGAATCAACAACATCCGTCCGCGCTCGTGGCACGACAGGTAGGCACGGGCCTCCCCCTGGAGGGCGGAAAGAACCTGCGCCGCGCTTTCGGAAAAAGCGCCGTCCGCTTCCGTCGGCCTGGGTATCTTTTGCAGCGCGGCGAGCAGCCTCTGCGCGCGGACCGGCTTGACGAGATAATCGATCGCGTTGAGTTCGAAGGCTTCGACCGCGTGCGTATCGTAAGCGGTCACGAAAATGACCGCGGGCGGTTTTTCGCACTGCAAAAGATGACGGGCCAGTTCGATGCCGCCCATCTTCGGCATGCGAATGTCGACAAGAAGGACGTCGACGGGATTCGCTTCGAGCGCGTCCATCGCGAGCTTGCCATTTGCCGCTTCAGCCGCGACGGTGTTGGGCATCTCGTCCGCGATTCCGGAAAGCAGCGCGCGAAGCCGCGCGCGCGCCGGCGCTTCGTCGTCGACGATCATGACGGAAAGGGGAGGGGTCGGATTCACTGCGTCGGGCTCCTGCAAGGTAAAACGATACGTACCCGATACTCGTCCCCGGCGTTGTCGGGGCGTACTTCGGTTTCCAGTCGGGCCTCGAGATCATAATGCAAAGCCAGGCGTTCGCGAATGTTGGCGATTGCCATATGATTTCCTTCTTGGGCAATCATGTGGGTTTTACACGGCGAATTCGCGCCGGTATGGGGGTTCGAAAGCTCGATGCATATCTCGTTATCCTTTGGAATCAATCGAATACGGACGATACCGCCATCGCTCAAAGGCTCGATGCCGTAGTAAATCGCGTTTTCCAGCAGGGGTTGCATCATCAGCTGCGGCACTTTTATGTCGGGAAGTATTTCGGGGATTTCCCACACGACGACCAGGCGTTCACCCAGGCGCAGCTTTTCGAGATCGAGGTATTGCCCGCACAAGGCGATTTCGTCCGCGAGCGGTAAAAGCTCGCGATGATCGCGCATCATCACGCGGAAAAGTTCGGCGAGTTCCTCGAGCGCCTGTTCGGCGCGTTCCGGCTCGGTGCGGATCAGCGAAAGGACGGCGTTCAGGCTGTTGAAGAGAAAATGCGGGCGAATGCGCGCCGTCAGCGCCTGGAGGCGCGCCTCGGACACGGCCGGCGAAAAAGCGAGCGCGCGAAGTTCGAAATAATACAGAAGGGTTCCCGCGACGCCGCCCGCGAGCAAGGCGCTGGAAATCAGAGGGTAGGGCCCGGAATCGATCTCCATGAAGGAAAAAGGAATCCGGAGAAGCGCCGAGGAGAACGCCGCGAAAAGAACGATCGCCGCCTGCGCCGCGCGCAGCGGAAGACGCGAAATCGGGCCATTGGCGAGCGCAAGCGCGAGGATATTGAGAATGAGAAGCGGCTGTACCTTTATCGAGAGGTCGACATACTGGGAAACGGGACCGGCTTCCGCGCCGCTCCCGGCGCTTCGGGCAAGCGCCATGCCGAAAGCGAGGAAGTTCGCTCCGAGCAATATCCGCAGCATGACGCCAAAATTCCCGAAATCGGGGAGCGACACTCTCCCGGTTTTCTGTTTGAAGTCGATCATCCCGGAACCGGGGCCGGACGCGCCCGAAAATGTCGTTTCGCGGGAAGGCGGCAAGGTGAGGCGGGACCGCGGACTTCATCTAAAACCAACTCTGGTTGGAAACCGCCCCCGGCAGGGGGATAATCGGGCGCGGGAGGTGGGTTCCCTCTTCCGCGCGGTTTCGCTTGGGTCAGGGCGTGGATTGAAACATTAGCGCAAGTAAAGGAAGAACGAAAAGCGCGCCGCGGGACGGCGATTTCGGATAGGGATCGGAATCGCCCAAACGGCGAGCGGTGGGGAAAAAAGCTTGCCATCGCAAGACACCAATCGGAAAAATCAGTGGTCAATTTCGGTTTTCGGGATTATTCTTGCCCGTTTTGGCGTTCGCGGAAACATCTGGATAAGTTTTCCCGAAAAGTTTATAGTTTAAAGATATGAACGCAGAGGATTCTACTCCATATACGTGGGCGGGTCGTTTTTCCGAGCCGATGTCCGATGTCGTCGAGCGTTATACCGAATCGGTCGATGTGGATAAACGGCTATGGCGGGAAGATATCCGCGGATCGCTCGCGCACGCGCGGATGCTGGCCAGCCGGGGAATCATCACGACGGAAGATTTGCAGGGAATCCAGCGCGGAATGGCCGATATCGCCAATGAAATCGAATCCGGCAGCTTCAAGTGGGCCACCGGATACGAAGACGTGCACCTCAATATCGAAAAACGCCTGACGCGGCTCGTCGGAGACGCCGGAAAACGCCTGCACACGGGGCGTTCGCGCAACGACCAGGTCGCGACCGATATACGGCTCTATCTGCGCGATACGATTGACGACATTCTCGTCATGCTGAGGGAATTTCATT
>JAIRZC010000103.1 GCA_031267455.1 Accumulibacter sp.
TCCTCAAGGAGGAAGGCTCTCTATTCCAGCCACACGGCCTTAAAATGGGAAACACAGGGGCCAACTGCGGTTTTTAGAGTAATTCAGCTCGGCGCTTTCAGCAGGTACTCGAAAGCGCCGAGCGCCGCTTTTGCGCCTTCGCCGAGGGCGATGGCGATTTGCTTGTACGGTACCGTCGTACAGTCTCCCGCGGCGAAAACACCGGGCAGCGATGTCTGCCCGCGATTGTCGATCTCAATTTCACCCGTCGGTGAAAGCTTGACGATATCTTTGACGCAATCAGTGTTGGGAACGAGCCCGACCTGGACGAAAACGCCTTCGAGATCGATTTTTTGTGTTTCCCTGTTCGAGATATCGATGTAGGCCAGGCCGTTGACCTTATCTTCACCTCCCAGGATTTCGACCGGAGCAGCTCCGGTCACGATCGTGACATTATCAAGATCGCGCAGCTTTTCCCGCAGTACGGCGTCCGCGCGCAGCGCGCTGCGGACGAACAGGGTGACATGTCCGACGACGGCCGCGAGGTCGATGGCCGCTTCGGCGCCGGAATTTCCGCCGCCAATGACGGCAACTTTTTTCCCTTTGAAAAGCGGACCATCGCAATGCGGACAATAAGCGACGCCGCGCGCCCGGTATTTCTTCTCTCCGGGGATGTTCAGTTCGCGCCAGTGCGCGCCGAGCGCCAGAATGACCGTCTTTCCGCGTAATAAGGCGCCATTTTCGAGCCGGATTTCGTAACGTCCATCCGCGCCGGGCGCAAGACTCACGATACGCTGATTATTCATGACGTCGACGCCGTATCCGCGCACGTGCTCCTCCAGGTCTGTGGCCAGACGCGAGCCTTCGATCGACTTGATCGAAACGAGGTTCTCGATGGCGTTCGTATCGAGTACCTGACCGCCAAAACGCTCAGCGACGATTCCAACGCGAAAACCCTTGCGCGCCGCGTAAATCGCCGCCGCCGCGCCGGCCGGTCCGCCACCCGCGATCAGAACATCGAAAGGCGCCTTGGCCGAAATTTTCGCGGTCTCGCGTGTCAGCGCGTTCGTGTCTATCTTCGCGACGATCTGCTCAAGTTCCATGCGCCCTTGGCCGAAATCCTTGCCGTTCAGGTACATCGTCGGAACGGCCATGATCTGGCGGCGTTCGACTTCGTCACGAAAAAGCGCGCCATCGATCATCGTATGCGTAATTCCGGGATTGACCGCGGCCATCAGGTTCAACGCTTGGACGACATCCGGACAGTTATGGCACGAAAGCGAAATGAATGTCTCGAAATTCAAGGGGCCGGGAATCGCGCGAATCTGTTCGATCAGTTCGTCTTCTATCTTGGGCGGATACCCGCTCACCTGTAGCAGAGCCAACACGAGCGAAGAAAATTCGTGCCCCAACGGAATCCCCGCGAAGCGAATTCGGGCTTGCTCGCCCGGCAGTCCAATGGAAAAAGAAGGACGCCGCGGCGCATCGCCGTCGAGGCGAAGCGATATCTTGTCCGAGAGCGAAACGATCTCGGAGAGCATTTCTAGCATTTTGCTCGAGTCATCGTCGAGCGAGGCAACCAATTCGATCGGTTGCCGAAGCTTTTGCAGGACTTCCTTGAACTGCGCTTTTATCACATCATTGAGCATGAGACGGCCTTATGACTGCCTTATAAAGGCATCGTTGATCGGAGGGTAAAACACCGGACGCAGGAAAGCGTCCGGTATGCTTTTCAGATTTTCCCGACGAGATCGAGAGAGGGAGTCAGCGTCGCGCCGCCTTCTTGCCAACGGGCCGGACAGACTTCGGTCGGGTGTGTGGCGACGTACTGCGCGGCCTTTATCTTGCGAAGCAATTCGGAAGCGTCGCGCCCAATATTTCCCGCATTGGTTTCGATGATCTGGATCTTTCCGCTCGGATCGACGACGAAGGTCCCGCGCTCGGCAAGGCCCGTTTCTTCGTTCAATACTCCGAAATTCCGGCTGATCGCGCCCGTCGGATCGGCAAGCATCACAAACTTGATCTTGCGGATCGTCGCGGAATTGTCGTGCCAGGCCTTATGCGTAAAATGAGTGTCGGTCGAAACGCTGTAGATTTCGACATCCCGCTTCTTGAACTCATCGTAGCTGTCGGCCAGGTCGCCAAGCTCGGTCGGGCAAACGAAAGTAAAATCGGCGGGATAGAAGAAAAACACGGCCCACTTGCCCAGAATGTCCGCTTCGGTCATCGGAATGAAAATATTCCTGTGGTACGCGGTTGCCTTAAACGGGAGAATGGTGGAATTGATCAGCGATTGATTCATGTTCAGCTCCTTGTCAAAGAAATCGAAAAACCCCATCTCAAAATCACTTTAAGCGCATTGCTTTGGGCCTCGGTGCTGTGACCATCCCTTCGCGCCATCGCCGATCCATCGACGGAGAACTTACGAGGCTATGTTAAGCCTTTCTTGAAATTAGTCCAACGGATTATTACGATCAGCGTAATCGCAATAATCCATCAACCAATCCCTTGCGAATCGTTCGCGACTCCTTTCCAATCCATCCGCGCAGCGGGAACGGGCGGGCGGGTCGCACGCGATCTGAAAAGGCAATGAAACTGGCGCGAACCGCAGCTCATGCCGCATCAGGGCTTCGGCGTCCGCGCGTCTATCCGCGCGTCAATGGCCGCCTCCTCGCGCGCCTTTTTCGCGGCGCGCTCGGTATCCCGCTTTTCCCGCCCCTTTTGGCGTTCTTTCCTCTTTGCCGCGTCCCTTGCGCTTTTCTGCCGGGCTTTGGCGGCTTTGATATCTCTTTTACTCAGCTTCGCCTCGCGCTGTTCCGCTTCGGAAGCTTCTTTCACATGAAAATCCTCAGCACTTTTCGTCTGTTCGGCTTCGCGCGCGATCCGGTCGGTTTCGCGCTGCTTCGCCTTGGCGGCCGCGTCGGCGCGCTTGGTGTTCTGCTGGAACTCGCGGGCTGGCGCGTCGAGATGACGCGCTTCGATCATCGTTTGCGTCCGGCGCTTCTTGGCCTCGTTCAAACAATCGTTGACGAGGAATTTTTTGTAACACGCCGCGCTTTCACGCTCGTAGCGTTTCTTCGCCGCGCCGCGCATTTCCGAGGCGCGTTCGCGTTGCGCGTCCGCCTCTTCGATCGTCGTCGGTCGAGGCACGGAAGGCGCCTCTGCCTGTGCCCAAATGGCTTTAGCACAAAAAAGAAACATAAAAAAGAAAAAACGCATGATCAAGCGCTCATCTAAGTCAAAACTTCCGCCCCGCGGGCAACGCATTCGGCGGGTTCTCGAATGCCAAACGCCGCAGAACTTCACCGGCCGCGAAAAAACCAAAGCTCGCCGTTACACAAACCGAAGAGCCGTAGCCAACGCAGCTCAATCCCTTCAAGAGGGGCGCCGCGCAAGCCGTCTCCTCCCGAGCGGGACGGCGAATCGCTTCATGCGAAAAAACAGCGGGGACGCCGAATTCTTTCGCTCCCCGTGGGAAACCGCGGTCCGCATAATCGCGGCGCAGGAGCATCCTGAGTTTCGACAGCAGTGGGTCCTGGAAAGTTCCCGCAAGGTCGGCGACATTGATCCGCGCGGGATCGACCCGTCCACCCGCGCCGCCCGTCGTGATGATCGGTACGGCGTGGTCCTTGCACCAGGCGATCATGTCCGCCTTGACGGAAAGCTGGTCGATCGCGTCAATGACAAAGTCGAAACCGCCGCCGAAAAAGGCATCGAGATTGTCGGGTGTCACGAAATCCTCGATTTCCTCGATTGCGCAGCCGGGATGTATCGCCCTAATCCGCTCGGCCATCAATGAGGTTTTCGAGCGGCCGAAAGCGTCACCCAACGCGTGTATCTGGCGGTTGACGTTGGATTCTGCAGCCATGTCGAGATCGATCAGTGTGATCCGACCGATCGATGAGCGCGCGAGCGCTTCGGCTGCCCAGGAGCCTACGCCGCCGAGGCCGACGACGCATATGCGCGCCGCCTGAAAGCGCGCGAGGGCATCTTCCCCATAGACACGACCTACCCCGCTGAAACGGCGTGAGACCTCGGACATCATCCCGTTTCTGTCAGGCTTCCACCGTTTGGCGGATGACTGTGTTGAACGGCTCGATCCATTCAGGCGCAAACTGGTTGTTGCACGCGTTGATTTCCGCGATGGCGCGCATGATCGAACGGTTTTTTCCGCGCTGACTGTGCTTCAACATGATCGATTCGAAAGCATCGACGATCGCGAGGACTTTCGCGCCATCGCAGATTTCGCTCGCGCGCAGTCTTTTCGGATAGCCCAGACCGTCGGGCATCTCATGATGTTCGAGGATCATCCGGGCAGCGCCGGACCAGCCGTCGATTCGATCGAGGATGCCGGCCGAGTAGCCCGGGTGCGCGCGCAGCATTTCTCTTTCTTCCGGCGTCATGTATTCCGGCTTCAGCCATATTCGCTCGGGAAGAAACATCATCCCTACGTCATGCATATAGATCGCAGCCTCCAGCTGCAGGGGGTCGATCGTGTTATGGTTGATTTCGTTCGTCTTGAGCGCGAGACGAAGCAGGCGCAGGGTCCGGCCCTTGAACTTTTCCGAGCGGCTCTCGAACAGATTCGCCAGGGAGTGGAAAAAGCGCAG
>JAIRZC010000114.1 GCA_031267455.1 Accumulibacter sp.
TTGCGCTTCCGTATTCCGCGCCAGCCGACGGCATCGAGATAGGAGCGGTCGATGGCGCGTCCGATAAAGCCGTTACCTGAAGCCGTGTCGCGGTAGATGTAATCGAGCGAACTGCCGGAATCGAAGCCGGTCTGGTGCCCGAGTCGGATGCCGTCTGAGAATTTTCCCGCGAGTTTCAGCAAGAAACGATAGCTGCTCCAGTATAGCCCCTTGGGCGACAGGGGAGGATACGGTACCATGAGATTTTTGGCTTCCTCGAGCGTATGGCCGTGTCGGTGCTCGTCTCGCAGGTCGGGTAACGTTGGCGGCGCGGCGAACTGGCGCAACAGAAAGTCACGCGCCTTGGCAATGGGATCGGCGCGGTATTTCTCGCCAAGGTGTCGTGGTAGAAGCCGGGCAGGATGTGCTTTTCTTTCGCGGAAGCGCCCAGACGGACGAAGAAAGCGAGTTGCGGCCAATGGTGCGCCACCCAGTCATCGCCGGAAATCAGCCACTGGGTCGGAACAGTGATCGCTTTGGCATCCGCCATCACTCTTTCCGCGGCCTCGTACAGCCCTAAGAGGCTGTTCACCGAAATGGAGCGGCTGGTGAGCGGATCGGCATTGAAAGAGGCTCGCCGCTCGGGATCGTGCGTGAGATAGCGAGACTTTACGTAGCTGTTGACGAAGAAATTGCCGCGCGCGCCGACCATCGGCCCGATTGCGCCCGCCATCTCCAAGAGAGCGGCCAGGAAGACGATGATGCCCACGACCTGCCAACCGAACGGAGTCACCCACACGAAGGGTAGATATAGCGCAGCATCGGAAACGACATCCGACAGTTCATTGAGATAAGCTCCCAGCGGTGTTTTCTGTCCGAATTCGCGCGCCAGCATTCCATCGATGGCATTCATCGCCATGCAAAGAAACATCCACAAAGGGATGAGTCAATAAAGCCCCGGATGCCTTCCGGCGGCGAGGTAAAGCCCGCCGCCAAGCAGGATCGAGATGATCATCGCCAGCATCGTTACCGCGTTGGCCGTTACCCCTGCAGCCGCCAGGCGTTGCACCAGCGGACGCAACAAGCCCTGAAAGGCGGGTTTCAATTGATAAATGGAAATCATGCGATTTCGTCGTGGACGAGGAGGAGGCTTGCTGCCCGTTCTGAGAGGCGGGCGCGGAAGCGCTTGACGCACTCTGGAAATTGGTTTGCCCGGATACGAAAAAAATCCTTGTTTTCCATCGTCTCTCGATTTTCCTTTGCTTTCACCTTCCTATTATTTTTCCACGCCTTGGCGTTCAGCCTATTTTGAATTCCAGCGACTCCGAATTCGTGTTGAGCGCGACACTGATCGGTTGTTGGCGCGATGCGGGGCCCCACATCTGGCGTGGGCCGGGTGAAGAAAAATAGTCGTCGTCGGCCCAATCGCCGCGGCGCGAAGCGAAGTAGCGCATCGACGGAGAATTCATTTCGACGAGGGCCTTTCGGATCACGAATTCGTCCTGCCCCTGCCGGCGCTCGATCTGGAGCAGGCCGGTCAGCGGGATCGCGATGGGATATCCTCCGGCGGTCAGTTCCGTCACGCTGGCCATATAGCCGGTGCGCCCGTCGAGAACCAGCGATGCGGCAGTCAGGCCGAGGTTGTAGGTGTAGGCCGCGTCGAAACGGGTCGGCGCGCCGCAACGCCCTTCGTATCCGAAGAAATGGCTCTGCGCGGCAAAGGGGATGCTCGCGTCGATCTCTCTTGCGTAGCGCGCGATCATGTCGATCAGCAGTTGCTCGGTTGGGATCAGCGAGACCTGGAGGTTTCCGTGGGAATCGCGATCGGTCAGGAGACGGTTGACGATGTAGTCCGGCAGCGAAGCGAGCAACCGAGCGTTTTCAGACGAGAGCTTGTTCTGGATGAAGATGAGCCGGGCCGAGTCGTGAAGCTTCGAAAATTCTTTTTCGTTGTGCGCGAGCACATCGTTGAGTTCGACGATCAAGTAGTGCATCTCCGGTATGAATTCGATCAGTCCTTCGGGAACAAGAATGACGCCGTGATTCATTCCTTTCCGGGCGCGCGCGATGACCGTGCGCGCGATTTGGTCGACGATCGAGCTCAAGGATTGCTTCCTTTCGGCGACTTCTTCGGAGATCAGCGCGACGGCGGGCTTGGCCTGGAGAGCGACTTCGAGCGTGACGTGCGACGCGGAACGCCCCATCAGTTTGACGAAATGCCAGTATTTCAGTGAAGATCGCGTGTCCTGGAGGATGTTTCCGACCATCTCGGAATAGATTTTTGTCGCGGTATCGAAGCCAAAGGAAATCGGTAGAAGCCCTTTGACTTGTAAGTCGCCGTCGATCGTTTTCGGGACACCGATGACTTGCACGCCCGAACCGTCGGATTTCACGTCCTTGAACAGGTATTCGGCCAGGATGGCGGCGTTCGTGTTCGAATCGTCTCCGCCGATGATGATGATCGCGTCGATGTCGTGTTCGACGCAGTTTTCCCTGACTTTCCGGAACTGGGCGTCCGTCTTGATTTTTGTGCGGTCGGTGCCGAGAAAATCGAAGCCGCCCGTGTTGACATAAGAGTGGATCGCCTCGTCGGTGATTTCAAGGAAAGAACCCTGGATCAGGCCTTTTGGACCAGGGGTGACGCCAAGCAGAGTATTCCCGTCGCCGAGTACCCGCCGGATTCCGGCGACGACATTGTGACCGCCCGATGCGGGGCCTCCAGAAAACAGAACAGCGACACGCCGGCCTTTCGGGGGCGGTGAATCACTTGTCGCCGGAACGAGAACGGTGTTTCCCGATGCGTTGACCGAAAGCGGAAAACTTCGGGCGACGATTGCGTTGTCGGGCGTTCGGAGGATTTTTTCGCTACCGGAAAAACGGATGGGGACGGGTTCGTCTGGCGATCCGAAAACGGGGCAGACGGGCAAGGATAGGCGGCGCAGGGCCGATTCGAAAATGGAGCGGTGCGATTCCATTTCGCGCAATTGTTCCGGCAGGGTGCTCATATTTGTTCCTCGATTCGAAAGCGGCGGACAGAAGATCGAAGGCAAGGGCACGATGCCCGTGCGATCCGCCGCCCTTCATTCCATTTCAAAAGGGTTCGCGCCGATTTCATTTTGCCATGCCGCGGCATATTTTTTCGGAACGAACGATTCAAGAACGGAATTGGATAGACTGAAACTCCAGAATTCTATCCGGCTTTGCAAAATCGTGGGAGAGGGGAAGCAGGGGATATCCGAAGCGCGGCGAAGCCGAGCGGGACATCGAGCGGTGTCAAAGATTTTTTCGGAATCGAAAGAAAATCGTTTAAAGTCCCAAAAGCCGTGTTTCAATTTGAGACCCGGCTGAATACCACAAAAACAGGAGTTTTCATGAATAAGGAAGAATTGCGGATTGCCGCCCTCGATTATCACCGTTATCCCGAGCCTGGGAAGATTTCCGTTTGCACGACGAAGGTGCTGAAAAACCAGCAGGACCTCTCGCTTGCCTACACGCCCGGCGTTGCTTGCGCCTGCGACGCCATCAAGGAAAATCCCGAAACGGCGGCCTTGTATACTTCTCGCGCCAATCTTGTCGGCGTCATCACCAATGGAACGGCAGTGCTCGGGCTTGGAAACATCGGGCCGCTTGCGTCCAAGCCGGTCATGGAAGGGAAAGCCTGTCTGTTCAAGAAAGTTGCCGGGATCGATGTTTTCGACATCGAAATCGCCGAAAACGATCCGGACAAGCTGATCGATATCATCGCCGCGCTCGAACCCACGCTGGGTGGGATCAACCTCGAGGATATCAAGGCGCCCGAGTGTTTCTACATCGAAAGATCGCTCAAAAAACGTCTCTCGATTCCCGTATTCCACGACGATCAGCATGGCACGGCGATCATCACGGCGGCGGCGGTGCTTAACGCGCTCGAAGTGACCGGGAAGAAAATCGACGAGGTCAAAGTCGTGTGCTCGGGAGCGGGCGCCGCGGCGATTTCGGCGCTGACCCTCTGGTGCGATCTCGGAATCAAGCGTAAAAACATCATCGTCTGCGATACCCAAGGCGTCATTTATGCGGGACGGAGCGGCTTGACGGACATCAAGAAGCAATTCGCCTCCGATACGAAGGCGCGCGCACTTGCCGATGCCCTCGAAGGCGCCGACATCTTCCTGGGACTTTCCGCGCCGGGTGTTTTGAAAGGCGAAATGCTGACGAAAATGGCGGAGCGGCCCGTCGTATTCGCGTTGTGCAACCCGACGCCGGAAATCATGCCCGAGGAAGCGCGCAAGGCGCGCCCGGACGTCATCATGGCGACGGGACGGTCCGATTATCCGAACCAAGTCAACAATGTCTTGTGTTTTCCGTTCATCTTTCGCGGCGCGCTCGATGTCGGAGCGACGGCAATCACGGAGAAGATGAAGCATACCTGCGTCCACGCGATCGCGGCAATCGCGAAGGAAGAAATTCATCCGGATATCGTGAAAGCCTATCCTGGGCGCGATTTCACCTTCGGGCCCGGAAATCTCGTCCCGTTGACCTTCGATCCGCGCCTGATCGAGCGTATTCCTCCGGCCGTTGCGCAAGCCGCGATGGACGAAGGCATCGCCACGCGCCCGATCCGCGACATGGCAGCCTACAAGGCGCGCCTGAAGAAATTCGCCCCATGAGGCTCGTTTGGGTCATCAAAAACTGACCTCGGTTTGAAACCCCGCCCTTTAAAGGGCGGGGCGGAAATGAAATCTCGCTCGAGGAGGTTTTCGCGGCGCGACATCCGGACACGTTCCGGATCGATCCGCCTTGAAACTCACCACGCGGGGAGCGGCGCCAGCGTCGCTGTACAAAACGCCCAGATCGCCCAGCGAGGTTTGTACTTCCGTTTCGACATTAACGACGGGCAGGCGCCCGACCAGGTCCGACCTCGCTTGCCCCGTGGAAGAAAGCTCGCCCCGCCCATTGCGCGGGTCGCTTCCCGCATGGGGTGGGAGATATCCAGAGGGCGCTGGTTTCCGAACCGTGGAATCATATCCTCCCGAACGAAGAAAGCATTTACGCCCGAAGAGTCGGTTCTGACGAATCCGCGCCAGTTCCGATGCGTCAGCGAAAATCTCGTGTTGGGTTCCCCAAGGTTTTCGACTCCGAACTCGATGAATACCTGGAGAGCGAAAAGATGCGCTCGACAAGCCATTCGATGATGCCGGGTTTTCCTTTGAAAACTATCCGGTTTTTTTCGGCCGGCGCCCGTCGCCTTTCCCCTCGAAAGTTTGGATTTCATGCCATTTCACGGGGCTAAATAGGTATAATTGCTCCGCTTTGGGTTCCTTGCGCCGTGTCCGCGGCGCTGGTGAAACGGGAAGCCGGTGGCGCTGAAAAACAGCAATTCCGGCGCAGCCCCCCGCTGCTGTAAGCCAGACGACTTTGTCAAAACACCACTGTGCGGAACACCGCGCGGGAAGGTGACGGAGAAGGAAGAAGGCGAGCCAGAAGACCGGCCCAAAACAGGTTTGGTATTCCCCGGGGTGGGGATGAAGCCGACCGTCGGGCGCTGAGCGCGCGCCTGGACTTTCCGTGTCGTTCGGTTTTTCCCCATTCGGACAGACGCACAGGAGAAGAGCATGCACATCACGGAAGGCTGGCTTCCCGTCGGGCACGCGATCGGCTGGTCGCTGGCCTCGGCGCCCTTCGTGGCCTATGGGGTTCGCGCCGTCCAAAAAAAAATACGGAGCAACCCCGAATACCGCCTTCTGCTCGGCGTCGCCGCGGCCTTTACCTTTGTCCTTTCCGCGCTGAAACTTCCTTCGGTGACCGGTAGTTGCTCACACCCGACAGGGACCGGACTCGG
>JAIRZC010000170.1 GCA_031267455.1 Accumulibacter sp.
TCGCAGCAAACAATGCGTACTTTGCTCACCCCTATTCTTTGACGTTGAGGCAGGAAGCAGGCGTCGGCAGACGTCGGCGGTCGTCCATGAGGTTCCTTGGCCGACCGCGACGCGCCTCATTGACTCGCGCATGAACACGTGCCCGGCGGGTATTGGATGTCCCCGGTCGATGAGGCAGGATGGCGTCGTCCGCGAGGTGACTTCCGTGCGCGAATCTTGTGTTGCGGATGGAGGCGTTTCTTTCCTCCACGGCGCGCTGTCCCAACGCGCCGGAATGAGTCTACAATCAAGTCCATTCCCAAGGTGGGAATATTGTGAGTCTTTGTTAAATCAAAAAGTTACGGCCTGGATAGTGTTTCCCGCCCGCAAGCGCGACAGCTCGCTTTCCTGCTCGCTGACCGATACACGCCTGCCTGAGTTGGCGCCACGGCGACCCTGACGATCCGCCTCGACCCAATGACTGAGCGTCTTGATCGACATGTCCAGCTTACGGGCCGCCTGTGCTTGGCCTATTGATGACGCCAACGTCACCGCTTGCGCCTTGAAGTCGTTCGTGTAACAACGACGGGAAATACGTTGCTTGCCTTGCATATTTACCTCCAAAGAGTTTCAGAGTATCTCTCTTTGGCGTCCGTTTCGGAGCGGAAAGCCCAATGCTGATATTTTATGAGGGAAAGCGCCATCAGCGCTTTCCCTCATTTGCGCTCCGCCGGGTCATTCCAATGCTTTTACCGTTTCCGCCTCCTCGGTGGCGCGGCGAACGAAGCGCGCGAGTATCAGACCGAGTTCATAAAGCAGGCAAATCGGAACGGCAAGCATGATTTGCGAAATCACATCAGGCGGCGTAAAAATCGCGCCGACCACGAAAGCGCCGGTGATCACGTAGGGCCGCCATTCCCTGAGTGTTTCGATCTCGACTACGCCCATCCTGACGAGAACGATCACGACGACCGGCACTTCGAAAGTCACGCCGAAAGCCACGAAAGAGGCCAACACAAAGGACAGGTATTTTTCGATGTCGGTCATCCAGGCGACGCCTTCCGGCGTAATTTTCGACATGAAGCCGAAAACCATCGGAAAAACGAGAAAATAGGCAAATGCCATCCCGATGAAAAAGAGGGCGGCGCTGGCGGCCACAAGCGGAAGGACGAGCCGCTTTTCGCTCTCGTAAAGCCCGGGCGCGATGAACGCCCAAGCCTGATAAAGCACGTAGGGCAAGGCGATCAGAAAAGCAAGCATCAGCGTCACCTTCATCGGAACGAGGAAAACGCCAACAACATCGGTCGCGACCATTTGCCCGCCCTGTGGCAGCTTGTCCAGCAGAGGTCCGGCAAGCAGGGCATAAAGCTCCTTGGCCCATGGGGAAAGGCAGAGGAAGATGACGCCGATCGAGATCAGCGCGCGAACCAAGCGCTCGCGCAGTTCGATGAGGTGCGAAATGAAGGGCGCTTCGGAATCGGCAGGGGCGATCATGGCGCGTCACGTTTCGCGGCTTTTGTGTTTGCCACGTTTTTTTCCACCTCTGAAAGCCTGGTTTCGAAGGCGGGCGGCGCTTCGGAATTCTCTCCCGCCCCGCCCTCGCCGTTTACTTCGCTCGATGGCGATTCGAATGCCGCCCGGAGCGGCTCCGTGCTTTCGTCGAGCGAACGCTTGATCTGTCGGAACTCGGCGTCGATGTCGTTCCCGAAATGGCGCAGGGAATCCTCGATTTCCGTCCGCGCTTTTTTCAGTTCGTCGAGCCGCATCTCGCGCTCGATGTCGGTTTTCACTTCATTGACATAGCGCCGCAGGCGCCCGAGGAAGAATCCCGCCGTGCGCGCGGCCTTGGGCAATCGTTCAGGGCCGACGACGATGAGGCCGACGATCGCAAGAACCATGAGCTCGGAAACACTGACTTCAAACATAATTTTTCCCCATCGCGCGACGACGAGCACGCCCGACGGCTTTCGCTCCGGGACAAGCGTTATTCACGCCACGGAGTTCCTCATCACGATGCGACGGCGGCTGGAGGGTCGTGCTTTTCCGGTTTCATGACGGTTCTTTTTCTTCCGTATCCTCTTTTGCGGCAATTTGCCGCGGCGCGGATTCGCGCTCCTTTTCCTCGGCGGTTTTCATTCCCTCCTTGAACCCGCGCACGGCCGCGCCCAAATCCTCGCCGATATTGCGCAGTTTTCTCGTTCCGAAAACCATCGCGACGATGATCAAAACGATGATCCAGTGCCAGATGCTCAAAGCGCCCATATCTGTCTCCTTTTTTCAGATAGCCCGCGCCGCGCGGGCCGGAAATGAATCATTCACCGCGCACCATCGGCCCAAGGGGAAGCGTTCCACCGATGATGTGCGCGTGCAGATGACGGACTTCCTGCTGCCCGACGCGCCCCGTGTTGATGATGAGACGGAAACCGTCGGGACTGCCGTTTTCGACGGCCAGTCGGTTGGCCTCGCAGAGGATGCGCCCGAGAACGGCGCGGTCGGTCTCGCCGACGTCGGAAAGCGACGCGATGTGCCGCTTCGGGATCACCAGGATATGCACGGGCCGGACAGGATGAATATCCTTGAAAGCATAGATTTCTTCGTCTTCGTAAACCCGCTGCGATGGGATTTCGCCTTTGACGATCCGGCAGAAAATGCAACCTTCCGCGTCGAGTCTCGCGCCGCGCGACTTTTTCTCGGCAAGCCCTGAAATACCCTCGCGAAGCGCAAGCTCGCGCGTGACGTCGTCGAACGACATCCCGCAGGAAAGCAGGAGCGCGAGCATATGATAGACGAGGTCGGCGGATTCGCACGCAATCCGCGCGGGGTCTTCGTCCTTGACGGCCATGATCAGTTCTGCGGACTCCTCGCCTATTTTCTTGAGGATCGAATCGGGAGCGCCCGCCAGCAGTTTTGCCGTATAGGACGTTTCCGGATCCGCGTTCCGCCGCAAAGCCAACGTCTCGGACAAACGGTTCAGAATTTCGTTTGTGCTCATTTCGAATAAATCTCCCTTGGCTCTTTCAATACCGGGTCGACGGAAATCCATCGTCCTTCCCGAAACTCCCTGAAAAAGCAACTTTTGCGCCCTGTATGGCAAGCGATTCCACCCGCCTGCACTACTGTCAGCAGAAGAGCATCGCCGTCGCAATCCACGCGGATTGACTTCAAGGTCTGGATATGGCCCGATTCTTCACCTTTCCGCCATAGCCTGCGCCTGGACCTCGACCAGTATACCGCGTTGCCGGTTTTCATCGACTCTTCGAGCGAGTCGCGGTTCATCCACGCGAGCATCAGTACCCGTCCGCTGGCTTCATCCTGCGCAATCGCGGGAATCAGGCCGCCCGCATCCCATTTGAGCGTATCGATCCAGGAAGCGTTTTCATCTTTCATTGTAAAAGCCACTCCGGTTTGAAACCTCTCTCATCAAGGCGAAAAAGCCGGGCCTTGCGCCGGGGTTTCGGGAAATATTGAAAGTAAATGCTCACTTTTTTGCCTTGCCTTGGACCAAGGGATGTTCAAGGGTAAGCACTCCCTTTCGGCGCTCGCGCATAAGCCCATCTGCATTATCGTCATTCTTCCGTCGAAGGAAGTTTTTCCGTTTATAAATCGTCAACGGCGCAAAAACAAGCCGCGAGCGATTTCGAAATGAAATCACAGTCGCACTTCGATACCGCGCCTTTGCATATGGGTTTTAGCCTGCCCGACCGTGTATTCACCCAGATGGAAGATGCTTGCCGCTAGCACGGCGTCGGCGCGGCCTTCGATCACGCCTTCGGCGAGGTGTTCCAAGCTTCCGACACCGCCGCTCGCGATCACTGGAATGTCGAGAGCGTCCGAAACCGCGCGCGTGAGCTTCAGGTCAAAGCCGTTCCGCGTGCCGTCGCAGTCCATGCTTGTCAGAAGGATTTCACCCGCGCCGAGCGTCTGCGCCTTTCGCGCCCATTCAATCGCGTCAATTCCGGTCGGTGTGCGTCCCCCGTGGGTATACACCGTCCACCGGCCCGGTTTCGTGAGCTTGGCGTCAATCGCGACGACGATGCACTGATTTCCAACCTTGGCCGATGTTTCGGCGACGAGATCGGGGTTGTTGATAGCGGCCGTGTTCATGCTGACCTTGTCGGCGCCTGCGTTGAGCAGGCGGCGCACATCGTTCGCCGACCGGACGCCGCCGCCGACCGTCAAGGGGATGAAAACCTGCGATGCGCACGCTTCGACGATGTGGAGAATGATATCGCGCCGATCGGACGAAGCGGTAATGTCGAGGAAGACGAGTTCATCGGCGCCTTGCTCGTCGTAACGACGCGCGATTTCGACCGGGTCGCCCGCATCGCGCAGATTGATAAAATTCGTGCCCTTGACGACGCGCCCCGCCGTCACGTCGAGGCAGGGTATGACACGCTTGGCCAGTCCCATTCCGCCACCGTCTATTCGACCGGGCCGCTCAAGCGATCCGCCTCTGCCTGCGCCTGAGAAAAATCGAGCGTTCCGTCGTAAATCGCGCGCCCGGCGATGACGCCGCAGACACCCTCTTCTTCCACTTCGCAGAGCTTCTTTATATCCGCCAGGCCCGACAGGCCCCCGCTCGCGATGACGGAAATGCGCAGGGCCTGCGCGAGCCGACGCGTTGCGTCGAGGTTGATTCCAGAAAGCATGCCGTCACGACCGATATCGGTGTAGATGATGCTCTCGACGCCGTAGTCCTCGCATTTCTTTGCAAGGTCGATCGCGTCGTGCCCCGTCAGCTTCGACCAGCCATCGACGGCGACCTTTCCGTCTTTCGCGTCAAGCCCGACGATGATCCTTCGCGGAAAAGCGCTACAGGCGTCGCGTAAGAAGCCTGGATTTTTGACGGCCGCCGTCCCGATGATCACGTAACTGACGCCGTCGTCGAGGCAACGCGCGATCGTATCGAAATCGCGTATCCCGCCGCCGAGTTCGACCGGAATCTCGCCGCCGAGCGCGGCGAGGATTTCTTTGATCGCTTTTTCATTTTTTGGCTTTCCGGCAAAAGCGCCGTCGAGATCGACGATATGCAGCCGCCGCGCTTTCAATTTCAGCCAGCGATCCGCCTGCGCGCCCGGAGAATCGGAAAAGACCGTAACCTCGTCCATGAGACCCTGTTTCAGGCGGACGCATTGTCCGTCCTTCAAATCAATCGCGGGAATGATCAGCATTTTGACAACGAAGACATGGTGGAAAAACGATAGAAAACGCTTGAATATGAAATCACTCCATTACGGTGACCAGCAAATGAAGTTCGATAGGAAGGCAAGTCCCGTCTGGGCGCTTTTTTCCGGATGGCACTGAATGGCGAATATATTATCCCGCGCCGTGGCGCTGGGAAAGGGGAGACCGTAGTCGGTCACGCCGGCGACGGTCGAAAAATCCGCGGGATCGGCGTAATAGCTATGAACAAAATAAAAACGCGCGCCATCGTCTATTCCATTCCAGAGCGGGTGGAGCCGCGCCTGGACGACACGGTTCCAGCCCATGTGCGGCACCTTGAGTCTGACACCGTCGCCGCCGCGCATTTTCTCCACCGGGAAACGTCGTACCCGACCAGGGAAAATGCCAAGACCGGGAACGCCGCCCTCCTCACTATACTCGAAAAGCATTTGCTGGCCGATGCAAATACCGAGAAAGGGCTTGTTTTTCGCCGCTTCGAGCACAGCATCGCGCAGGCCGCGCGCATCGAGCTCGCGCATGCAGTCGGGCATCGCGCCCTGGCCGGGGAAAACCACGCGCTCGGCGCGCGAGATGACCGAAGCTTTCGAAGTCACGACGACATCGCCCCCTTTTGCGACACGCGCCAAGGCTTGCTGCACCGACCGCAGGTTGCCCATTCCGTAGTCGACGACGGCAATTACGCCAGATGCCATCAAAGCGCCCCTTTCGTCGAGGGGATGCACCCTTCCGCCCTCGGGTCGGCCTCGATGGCCATGCGCAGCGCGCGACCGAAAGCCTTGAAAACCGTTTCGGCCTGGTGATGCGCGTTTTCTCCGCGCAAATTGTCGATATGGACGGTAATTCTGGCGTGATTGACCAGACCCTGGAAAAATTCACGGATCAAATCCGCTTCGAAAGCGCCGATCGTTCCGCGTTTGAAATCGACGCGAAATTCGAGACCGGGACGCCCCGAGAGATCGACGACCGCGCGCGAAAGCGCTTCGTCCAGCGGTACGTAGGCGTATCCGTAGCGGCGTAATCCCCGCTTGTCGCCGAGCGAGGCGTTCAGCGCCTGACCGACTGAAATGCCAATGTCTTCCACAGTATGGTGCGCGTCGATTTCGAGATCGCCTTTCGCGTCGATTTCGAGGTCGATCAGACCATGACGTGCTACTTGGTCGAGCATGTGATCGAGGAAAGGAAGCCCTGTGGCAAAGCGCCCTTGTCCGCTCCCGTCGAGAACAAGACGCACCGTGATCCGGGTTTCTCGCGTATTTCTGCTGATTTCGGCTCGCCGCATCGGATATTCCATCGTAAAGGGGAGGAAAAACGAATTTCACAGCACGGCATGATACCATTTTGGGCTTCCCTCATTCGATTTCAAAGACCCGAAATGAACCCGTTCTGGAACCCGCTCGTTGACCGCCTAAGCCCTTATGTCCCCGGCGAACAGCCGCTTCGATCGGACTTCATCAAGTTGAACACCAACGAGAATCCCTATCCGCCGTCGCCGCGCGCGGTCGCGGCGATGCGCGAGGAACTCGGCGAGGACGGCGCGCGCCTGCGTCTTTACCCCGACCCGGATGCCAAGGCGATGAAGACCGCCGTTGCCGCCTTTTTCTCCGAATTCAGCCTTTCCGTGAACCAGGTTTTTGTCGGGAACGGTTCCGACGAAGTGCTCGCGATTGCTTTCCTCGCACTTTTGAAACACGACCGCCCCATCCTCCTTCCGGATGTCACCTACAGCTTTTACCCGGTCTATTGCGGCCTGTACGGTATCGCTTTTACCACCGTCCCGCTTGATGCGGAATTTCAAGTAAATATCGACGATTATCGACTGAAAAACGGGGGAATCGTTCTGGCAAACCCGAACGCGCCGACCGGGTGTCTTTTGCCCGTCGAAGAAATCGGACGCCTGGCTGATATCCATCCGTGTTCCGTCCTCCTCGTCGATGAGGCATACGTCGATTTCGCGGGAGAAACGACGCCGACCGCCATCGCGCTCGTCAAGAAGCACGCGAATATCCTGGTCGTTCGCACGCTCTCCAAATCGCACGCGCTCGCTGGTCTGCGTGTCGGTTACGCGGTCGGCGACGAAAAACTGATCGAGGCGCTCGATCGCGTAAAGAACAGTTTCAATTCGTTTCCGCTCGACCGCTTGGCGATTGTCGCTGCCGCCGCCGCGATCGGGGATGCGGCCTACCTGGAAAAAACACGCGCGGCCGTCATGAAAAGCCGGAAAGCGCTTTTTGCGCGTCTCGTCGGAATGGGATTCGATGTCCTGCCGTCGGCGTCCAATTTTTTGTTTGCGCGTCATCCCCGCCATGACGCGCGCGCGATCCTCCTTGCGTTGCGCGAGCGCGGAATCCTGGTTCGTCACTTCGACGCGCCGCGCACCGCCCAATATCTACGCATCTCGGTTGGAACAAACGCTCAGTGCGGCGCGCTCATCGAAGCGCTGAGCGATATCCTCGGCGCCGCGCGCTGAAAGCGGTAGAAAAAATCACGCGCCCGAAGACCGAAGGCGGTCTTCGGGCGCGTTTCGCACTACCCGGTTCGGTTTTTTAAAAAACTTTTCAGCTTTCCATGAGGCTGCGAAGCATCCACGCGGTTTTTTCATGAACCTGCAGACGCTGTGTCAGAAAATCGGCCGTCGGCTGATCGCTGGCGGCATCCGCGACCGCGAACAGTTTGCGCGCCGTGCGCGCTGTTGCTTCCTGCGCATCCAGTAAAAGCCCGACCATTTCCATCGCTTCAGGAACTCCCTCGACTTCCTTGATCGAAGACAACCTGGCGAATTCCTTGTAGGAACCCGGCGCCGGATAACCCAACGCGCGAATCCGCTCCGCGATGGTATCGAGCGCGCCCCATTGTTCCGTGTACTGGTCCATGAACATCTGGTGCAGCGTGTTGAACATCGTACCGGTGACGTTCCAGTGGAAATTATGCGTCATCATGTAAAGTGAATAACTATCGGCAAGCAGGGCCGAAAGCCCGCGCGCGATTTTTTCGCGCTCTTCTTCGCCTATGCCGATGTTGATCGAAACGGGATTTCCTTTTTTCTTGCTCATTTCTTCTCCTTCATCAAAAAATCACCCCAATGTCGTATCCATCACCATCATCAGAGCGAAACCCACCATCAAACCCAATGTCGCCGAGGTCTGGTGCCCATTCCGATGCGTCTCTGGAATGATTTCGTGCGACACGACAAAAATCATCGCCCCACCCGCAAGACCGAGACCGAGTGGATACGCCAACGGCAAGCCCCCCGATAGCGCGACACCGAGCGGCGCTCCGAGTAGCTCAAGCAGACCTGTCGCCGCCGAGATCAGGACAGCCGCACTCGGCGCGAGACCCGCGGAGCGAAGCGCCAGCGCGACCGCAAGCCCCTCGGGGATATCCTGCAATGCGATGGCCGCCGTCAGTGGAATTCCAATACCCATGTCGCCCCGCGAAAAACCGACGCCGATTGCCATGCCTTCAGGCAGATTATGTACCGCAATGGCAAAAACAAACAAGCATATGCGGTCGAAACGCTCACAGCCCAAGCCGCTTGGTCCCGATTTTGGGTGTTCGTGCGGGAGAAAGGATTCGATCCCGAGCATCAAAAAAACACCGAGAAACATACCGGCGACGACGACCGCCGCGCCCGGACCCTTGCCGCCCAGATAAAACGCGCCTGCTTCGAGCCCCGGTAAAAGCAGGGAGAACACGCCTGCCGCGAGCATCATTCCCGCCGCGCCGCCAAGAAGCGCATCCTCGGCACGTTGCGGCAGGGAGCGTAATGCCATCGCGGGCAGGGCGCCGACGCTCGTCGCCGCGAAGCCGGAGATCCCGCCGAGAAACGCGAAACGCAATCCCGGAATCGCTTCGCCCGACAGGATTCGCGCGCCGGTTATCGCCATCATGGACAGAACGGACAAGAGAGCCAGCGCGAGGCCGGCAGCCGCGAAACCGTGCTTCATTATGTGATCGAAGTACCGACCCTTTCTGAAAAACCGCGCCAAAAACTCCATGTGCCGCTCCGAAAATTTTCTCCACTATAACCAATCTGCGAACTCGTCAGAAATAAATAATTTTCTTATCTATAATAGATGGAATCGATCACGGAGCCGCATATGTCTTTTCTTCCTTCGCTCAAACAGCTTCAATACCTGATCGCGCTCTCCGAACATCTCAATTTCAACCGCGCCGCGGAAGCCTGCTTCGTCACGCAATCGACCTTGAGCGCCGGACTCAAGGAGCTTGAAAGGCTGCTCGGTCGCCGCCTCGTCGAGCGCGACCGTCAAACAGTCCTGATGACCCCCCTCGGTATGGACATCGTCCGGCGCGCGCACGCCATTCTCACGGCTGCGCAGGACCTTGTCGACTTGGTGGCCGCTGACGGAGACGCCGTATCGGGCACGCTTCGCCTCGGCGTCATACCGACGATCGCGCCTTTCCTCCTTCCAAAGGCGCTTCCCTTGTTGCGCAAGCGCCATCCCGGCCTGCGTCTCATGTTGCGCGAAGACCTTTCGGCTAATTTATTGACGCGCATGGAACACGGGCAAATCGACTTTGCGCTGCTCGCGCTCCCCTACGATACGAATAAATTCATGACCAAATCACTGTTTGACGACCCACTCTGGATCGTCGGAGCAAAAAACGATCCACTTCTTTCGGAAAAGAACATCAGGCTCACGCCGAAAATCGTTGAGCGCCTTCTGCTACTTGAAGAAGGACATTGCCTGCGGGATCACGTTCTCTTTGCGTGCAACAAACCCGAACGCAAACTCTCGGGGCAAATCGAGGCAACGAGTCTGCTTACGCTCGTGGAAATGGTCAATTCGGGCTTCGGTCTCGGTCTCATTCCCGAAATGGCTGTCAAAAGCGGATTGGCGTCCGGCGCGGAACTCGTCGTCCGCCCCGTGATCAAGCCCCGCCCGTCGCGGACGATCGCTCTCGCGGCGCGGCGCTCGACGCCGCGTCTGGGCGAGATGGAGGCATTGGCCGACGCGATATGCCAAGCTCACCTCCAGAACGCCCTTCCCGAAGCGAGGCCGCACGAGCGGCCGCATTGACCACCCGGAAAATCAACACCTGAATTCCGCAGACAGGGCGTGGGCGATCAATCCCTCGCCCCGCGCAAGCGTCGAGGCCACGGACCCCAGCGTTTTCGACGCGGGGGCGCTCGCGCGGATAAGGCTGCTTCGTTTCTGGAAGTCATATACGCCCAGCGGGGACGAAAAGCGCGCGGTTCCCGAGGTCGGAAGCACGTGATTCGGCCCGGCGCAATAATCGCCGAGCGCCTCGGAAGAATGCGCGCCGACGAAGATCGCGCCGGCGTTCCGTATTTTTCCGACCCAGGCGTCAGCGTCCTCAATCGACAATTCCAAGTGCTCCGGCGCCATGCGGTTCGCGATTGCGCACGCCTCGTCGAGGTCGCGTACTTCGATCAGGGCGCCGCGGTTTTCCAGCGCGGCGCGTATCACCTTTTTCCGCGGCATTTCCGGCAGCAGTTTCTCGAAAGACGCGAGAACCCGGTCGATGTACGCGCCATCCGGACAAAGCAGAATCGCCTGCGCAAGTTCGTCGTGCTCGGCCTGCGAGAAGATATCCATCGCGATCCAGTCGGGATCGGTACTGCCGTCGCAGAGGATGAGGATTTCCGAAGGTCCCGCGACCATGTCGATGCCAACGACGCCGAAAACGCGGCGCTTGGCTGCGGCGACATAGGCGTTGCCGGGGCCGACGATCTTGTCGACCTTCGGCAATGTCCGCATCCCATAGGCGAACGCTCCGATCGCTTGCGCGCCTCCCATCGTCAGCACGCGATCGACACCGGTCAAGGCCGCCGCCGCGAGCACCAGCGGGTTACGCACGCCATCGGGCGTCGGGACGGCCATGACGAGTTCGCCAACACCCGCCACCTTGGCCGGAATCGCGTTCATCAGGACTGACGAAGGGTAGGCGGCCTTTCCGCCAGGGACATAAAGGCCGACGCGGTCGATCGGCGTCACTTTCTGTCCCAGCGTCATTCCATCTTCGTCTTCGAAGGTCCATCCCCGCGCGAGTTGGCGTTCGTGAAAACTCCGGATGCGAAGCGCGGCACTTTCGAGCGCGTCGCGCTGCGTATCCGGCAAGCTTTCCAGCGCATTTCGCAGCGTGCTCCGCGAAAGTTCGATCTCATCGATAGACGCGACATCGAGACGGTCGAAGCGGCGTGTGTATTCGAGGACCGCCGCGTCCCCACGCGCTTTCACGTCGGAAAGTATCGCGGCGACAGTACGGTCTACGGCTTCATCCTGCGTGTTCTCGAAAGCCAGCAGCGCGGCGAGCCGCGATTCAAAGTCCGCATCGCCGCTCGAAAAACGCCGTATCGCGATCATGGCGCGCTCCTTCTCGAAAGAGCGTTCAGGATCGGAACGATCCGGTCGCGCTTGAGTTTCAGTACCGCCTGGTTGACGATCAGGCGCGCCGAAATGTCCGCGATGTGCTCGACGGCGACCAGGTTGTTGGCTTTGAGCGTGTTCCCCGTCGAGACGAGGTCGACGATGGCGTCGGCGAGACCAGCCAGAGGCGCGAGCTCCATCGAGCCATAAAGCTTGATCAGGTCGACGTGGACGCCTTTCGCGGCGAAATGTTCGCGCGCGATCTTGAGGTACTTCGTTGCGACCCGAAGGCGCGCACCCTGACGGACGGCGCATTCGTAATCGAAGCCCACCGGAACGGCAACGATCATGCGGCACTGTGCGATACCGAGGTCGATCGGCTGATAAAGCCCATCGCCGCCGTGTTCGATGAGCACATCCTTTCCCGCGACGCCAATGTCCGCCGCGCCGTATTGAACATAAGTGGGCGCGTCCGTTGCGCGCACGACGACGACGCGCACATCTTCCCGGTTCGTCGGAATGATCAGCCTGCGCGAAGTCTCGGGGTTCTCGAGCGGCTTAATCCCGGCCAACGCCAGAAGCGGAAGCGTTTCCTCGAAAATCCGACCTTTCGAAAGAGCAATGGTAATGCTTTCCATGGTGTTTTCGTTCGGTCAAAATCCGGATTCTACTGCAATGATGCGCCGCTTTCGAAATCGCGGCGTCAGGCGATGCGCGAAATATGCGCCCCGAGATCCGCAAGTTTGGTTTCCATGCGTTCGTAACCGCGGTCGAGGTGGTAAATCCGCTCCACCCGCGTTTCGCCCTGCGCGACGAGGCCGGCGATCACGAGGCCGGCCGAAGCGCGAAGGTCGGTCGCCATGACGGTCGCGCCTTCGAGGCGTGGAACGCCGGTCACCATCGCGACATTGGAATCGATTTTGATGTCCGCGCCAAGCCGGGTCAGCTCGACGGCGTGCATGAAGCGGTTCT
>JAIRZC010000190.1 GCA_031267455.1 Accumulibacter sp.
CCCAGCGGCGTTTCACCACGCTCGATCCGGTCGAGTTCAGCGTTGAACGCGGCAAGGTCGCGCAAACGATTGGCGTCGCTCGCGTCTCCTTCGTCGGCAATGTCGTCCGCGCTTCGGGCAAAGCGGTAAATCGCCTCGACCGGGCGGCGGAGACGCTTCGGAAGGAGCAGCGAAGCGACGGGGAAATTCTCGTAATGATCGACGGGCATCCGGATATTTTAAACGGTGATGGGGCCGGATGCGGCGCAAGCGCTCCGGCAGGCGGGCGAACCTTCCCATCTTCTTCTTCCGGGAGAGCTTCCCCGGTTGGAAACGACTCGAATGCCGGATCGTATCGAACCCGCTTGAACGCTTTCGAAAAAGTAAGTTAAAATGCGCTCCAAGTTGGGTAAAGACATTCGCGGTTCCGAAAAACCCCGCGAATGCAGGGGAGAAGGAAAGTTTTTCGGGGAAGGCCCGCAAGGCCATCGCGGATTCGGTCCGTTCTATATAAAAAGAGTGTCCATATTGGTTTTTTTTCGTAATAAGCTACTCTGGCGTTTGAACAAGTCACGGCGCGAGTTTTCGGCGAAAGGAGGTGTGGATGACAAAAAACCCAGCCCTTACTCAGCTTCACTTCAAAGGGCTACGTCGCTGTTCGCAATTCCATATTCTGAAACATCTTTACTTCGATTTCCCTGTTCGGCGTAGAATAGTCGCCGCACGGGGGTGAAACTAAGGATTTTCAACGAGGGTTCTCTTTAGCAAGTTAATTTTTAGTGGGGAGGTACATGTGGAAATATCAACCGTAGCACTTATGTCAATCATCGCCTTGGTGATCGTCGTTGTCATCAGCTGCATCAACGAAGACCTCCACGTAGGCTTCTTGGCAATTGGTCTGGGTATTCTCGTCGCGGGCATCTGGGGCAAAACCACCGGCGCCGCGGTAATGAGATACTTTCCGACTCCGCTGTTCATGATCCTTGTCGGCGTTACCTTCCTGTTCGGCATGGCTCAGACGAACGGCACGATGGAAAAGTTGACCACGTATTCCATTCGCGCCTGCGGCGGAAACACGGCGTACATGCCCTTGATCCTGTGGATCCTGACGACTTTCGTCACGACGATCGGGCCGGGCAACATCGCGGGTACCGCGCTGATGGCGCCGGTGGCAATGGCGATCGCGACACGAATCAAGATGTCGGCTTTCCTGATGACGCTGGTTGTCGTCGGAGCGGCCAACGGAGCGGCTTTCTCGCCGTTCGCCCCGACCGGGATCATCTCCAACGGCATCATTGCCCGGATCGCTCCGGAACTCGGGATCGCCGCGGATGCGCTGAACGGCCTGGCGTGGAAGATCCACTTCAACTCCGAAGTCGCTCAAGCCGTTGCCAACGTCGGCGGCTTCTTCGCTCTCGGCGGTTGGGCCTGGGTCACGCAACAACAAGCGTCGAAGCTCGACATCGATGAATTCGCGCCGAAACCCGAACCGTTCAACAACGCCCAACTCCTGACGCTGGCGATGGTCGCGGTGCTGATCGTCATGGTCGTTCTTCCTGGCCTGCCGTTCATGCGTCCGTGGTTCGCCCAAAACCTGTGGCTCCGGAATCTGTTGACGAACGTCGGCACGATCTCCTTCATCCTGTCTTGCGTCCTGATGCTTACTGGATCCGGCGACAGCAAGGCGGCGATCAAGGTCATGCCCTGGGGCGTCATCATGATGGTCTGCGGCGTCACCGTCCTGATCGAAGTCATGGATAAGGCCGGCGGTTTGAACGCCCTCATCAAGGCCATTTCCACGATCTCCAACCCGACAACGGTCAACGGCACCCTGGCGCTCATCACGGGCGTCATCTCGGCGTACTCGAGCTCGTCCGGCGTCGTCATGCCGATGTTCCTGCCGATGGTCCCGGGCTTGATCAAGGAACTGGGCGGCGGCGACCCGATCGCGATCATCTCCTCGATCAACGTCGGCGCTCACCTGGTCGACACCTCGCCGCTCTCGACACTCGGCGCGCTCTGCATCGCGTGCGCGGGCGACCACGAAGACAAGGGGAAACTGTTCCGCAACCTGCTGATCTGGGGTCTCTCCATGTCGTTGGCTGGAACGGTCATTTGCTACGTCTTCTTCGGATTGCTCGGCTTCTAAGTTTCAAAGCCTCAAAACGAAGGACAAAAAGCCGGTGGATTTTTCCACCGGCTTTTTTATTTTCGGCGTCGTTTCCATCGATTCTTTCCGGGCCGAATGCCCCATAGGGGCAGAGCCGCGGGGGCTGCCCCTATGGGTACTGGAAAGGCATCCGCCGCCTGAAAAAGCGGAAACGGGAAGCGCGCGACAGCCTCACTTTCCGGATGAGCGGAAAAGGAAAAATCCGGAAAGCCCGGCGGGCGATCCGGAAAGTCCATTCCCACAGAGGTTTCCGGGTTTCACTGTCCGGTTTTTTCGAAACGCATCTCCCCTTCCCCGAACGTAACGCGGATTGCGTCACCCGCGGAAAAACGCCCTTCGAGGATCGCTTTGGCGAGCGGATTTTCGATTTGCGACTGGATCGCGCGCTTCAGGGGACGCGCGCCGAAAACCGGGTCGAAACCCGCGTCGGCGAGTTTTGAAAGCGCCTCGTCGCCAACGGAAAGCTTCATATCGAGTTGCGCCACACGATCTTCCAGGCGGGCGAGCTGGATGCCCGCGATCGAGCGGATGTGCGCGTCGTCGAGCGCGTGGAATACAACGACTTCGTCGATCCGGTTAACGAATTCCGGGCGAAAATACGCTCGAACCTCGCCCATGACGGCTTCTTTCACCGACGCGTAAGAGCTTCCGGCCATCTCCTGAATCAAGGTCGATCCCAAATTCGACGTCATCACGACGACCGTGTTCCTGAAATCGACGGTACGCCCCTGGCCGTCGGTCATTCGCCCGTCGTCGAGTGCCTGGAGGAGGACATTGAAAACATCGGGATGCGCTTTTTCGACCTCGTCGAAGAGAATCACGCTATACGGTTTACGGCGGACGGCCTCGGTCAAATAACCGCCCTCATCGTAGCCGACATAGCCCGGCGGCGCGCCGATCAGGCGCGCGACCGAGTGTTTTTCCATGAATTCGCTCATGTCGATCCGGATCAAATGCTCTTCGGAATCGAAGAGGAAAGCGGCCAGCGACTTGCAAAGCTCGGTCTTCCCGACGCCGGTCGGCCCGAGAAAGAGAAAGGATCCGTAAGGACGGCCGGGATCGGACAGGCCCGCGCGGGAACGTCGGATCGCGTCGGAAACGAGCCGTACCGCCTCGTCCTGACCCACGACGCGCCGATGCAGGCGGTCTTCCATTTGCAGGAGTTTTTCGCGCTCTCCCTGCATCATCCGCGCGACCGGAATCCCGGTGGCGCGCGAGACGACTTCGGCGACCTCTTCGATGCCGACCTGTGTCCGCAAAAGGCGGTTTCCCGTTTCCGCGCCCTCGGATTTTTCAGACGCCTTCAATTGCGCCTCGAGTTCCGGCAAACGCCCATACTGAAGCTCGGCGAGCTTTTCATATTGGCCCTTGCGCTGGAATTCGGCCATCCGCGCGCGGAGACGATCGATTTCCTCCTTGACGCGCGCGCTACCCTGAACCTTGGCCTTTTCCGCCTTCCATATCTCTTCGAGATCGTTGTATTCGCGCCCGAGTTTTTCGAGTTCCTCCTCGATCAGGCGCAAGCGCTTTTTCGACGCGTCGTCTTTTTCCTTCCGAACCGCCTCGCGCTCGATCTTGAGTTGTATCATCCGGCGTTCGAGCCGGTCCATGACTTCGGGCTTGGAATCGATCTCCATCTTGATTCGCGCCGCCGCCTCGTCGATCAGGTCGATCGCCTTGTCCGGCAAAAATCGGTCGGTGATATAGCGATGCGACAATTCAGCCGCCGCGACGATCGCCGGATCGGTGATCTCGACGCCGTGATGGAGTTCATAGCGTTCCTGGAGACCGCGCAGGATCGCGATCGTCGCTTCGACCGTCGGCTCATCGACGAGGACTTTCTGGAAGCGCCGTTCGAGCGCCGCATCCTTTTCGATGTATTTTCGGTACTCGTCGAGCGTCGTCGCGCCGACGCAGTGGAGTTCGCCGCGCGCGAGAGCGGGCTTGAGCATGTTGCCCGCGTCGATCGCGCCATCGGCCTTTCCCGCGCCGACGAGCGTATGCAATTCATCGATGAAAACGATGATGCGCCCTTCTTCCCGGGCGATTTCCTTGAGAAGAGTCTTCAAGCGCTCCTCGAATTCGCCGCGATACTTCGCCCCCGCCAGGAGAGCGGCCATATCGAGGCTCAGAACGCGCTTTCCCTTGAGCGTTTCGGGAACTTCGCCATTCACGATGCGCTGCGCGAGACCCTCGACGATCGCCGTCTTTCCGACGCCGGGTTCACCGATCAGCACCGGATTGTTTTTTCCGCGCCGTTGCAGGATCTGGATCGCGCGCCGGATCTCGTCGTCCCGACCGATCACCGGGTCGAGCTTGCCTCCCCGCGCCTCATCGGTCAGGTCGACGCAATATTTCTTCAGCGATTCGCGCTGGCCTTCGGCTTCCTGCGAATCGACCCCCTCGCCGCCGCGCACGGCGGAGATCGCCTGCTCGAGCGCTTTTCGGTCCAGGCCGTTCCGACGCGCAAGTGTTCCCGTTTCGCCCTTGTCGTCGCAAACGGCGAGCAGGAATATCTCGCTGGCGATGAATTGGTCGCCGCGTTTTTGCGCCTCCTTGTCGGTCAGATTCAAAAGATTGTTCAAGTCCCGGCTGATCGGCGTTTCGCCGTTCGGGTACTGGACGCGCGGCAGGCGCTCGACCGCCTGCTCAAGCGCGTCCCTGAGCGCCCGCACTTGCGTTCCAGCCTGCGCAAGGAGCGATCCCGTCGCCCCGTCGTCCTGCCGCAGCAGGGCAAGGAGCAAGTGCTGAGGCTCTATCGTCGGATTGTCGCGCCCGACCGCCAAGCTCTGCGCGTCTGAAAGCGCCTGTTGGAATTTGCTGGTCAGTTGATCGATTCGCATGAAGATTTCCGTAAAAAAAAGATAATATAAGAATCAGATGGGGTGAATCCCCGATATTTCAAGACGCATGCGCCAAAGGGCCGTTCCCTCCGAAAAACCTCCTTGCCGCGACATCATTCCCAAGCGCGGCACCTTGGTTGCGTAAAGAAAACTGTCCGCGAGATCAAGAACCCAATATACGTGGGGATCGGAAATCTGCGCGGGCGCCTGCTCTCACTCTCCGTTTCGCGGGAGAGGGCGCCCCGTTCCCGCCTGCGCGGGAATGACGGGGGCGGGTGAGGGTGGGATTTGGATGGGTCGCGGGAAAAACCAACCGCCCCCATTCGGCTTCCAGTATCTTCTCCTCTTTGGGGGGCGAAGGAATGGGCAGCGGAGAGTCTCGCGCACACCAGGCTTGCGCGCCTCGTCAGGGGATCGCGCGAGTAGCGTTCAGTATCTTTTCGCCGACCGTTTTCAGCGCGGCGCAAACGATCGCGTTCGCGCGTTCCCGCGTGTTCGCCTCGGCATAGACCCGAAATTCGGGGGCGTTGCCCGAGGGGCGCAAATGAAGGATTTCGTCGTTTTCAAAGACGATCCGCAGACCGTCGGTCTCGTCCCGGTCGATCGGTCGGCCGAAGAGGTCCCCGAACAGCGTTTCGATCGCGCCGCTTTCCGCGCCAAGGGACGCGAGAAAGCTTTCGCTTTTTTCGACCGGACATTCGGAAAGGCGACCGCTCGCGGTGAAACGGGCAGGGAGCGTTTCGAGGAGTTTCGATATCCCCGCGCCCGAAACTTTCGCCGCCGCCAACACGCACAGGATCGGGAGCGCCGCGTCGCGCGTGGGCAAGGCGGCCAGTGAACGACCGTCCCGCTCGATGTTCGATCCCAGCAGGAATCCCCCGTTGGGTTCGAAACCAACGACACGACGGCATCCTTCGTTCCGGAACGCTTCGATTCCTTCGATCACATGGGGCGATCCGATCCGCGTCCGGCGCGCGAGAGGAAAGCGACGGCATTTTTCCAGCATCGTATTGCAATTGATTGTCGTCACGACGGCGTCCGCTTCAAGAAAGGAAGCGCAGAGCACGCCGAGGACATCGCCGCGCAGCCAGTTTCCGTGCTCGTCGGAAAGCAGCGGACGGTCGGCGTCGCCGTCCGTCGAGATCAACGCGTCAAAGCCGTGGTCTCGCGCCCATATTTTGGCGCGCGCGTCGTCCTCGGGGCTGACCGCTTCGGTGTCGATGGGAACGAATTCATCGCTTCGTCCAAGCGGCGTCACCTCCGCGCCAAGCCCTTCGAGTATCCGGGTAAAAAGGTCGCGCGCGGCACTGGAATGCTGGTAGAAGCCGATCCGCATTCCCAGGAGCGGGGCCGCCGGAAAGAAGGAAAGATAACGGTCGAGATAGATTTCGGCGGCTTCGGCGTTCGGCGCGCCCAAGCCCTCCGGCGCAATCGTTCCGGGAAAAGCGATTTCCGTTTCGCCGATCCGCGCTTCGTCCGCCTTGGAAATCTCTCCTCCGGCGCGATAAAACTTGATTCCGTTTCGATCGAAGGGAATATGGCTCCCCGTCGCCATGATCGCGGGAATGCGCTTTTGCGCGGAATAACAGGCAAGCGCCGGAGTCGGAAGGCTTCCACAGAAATCCACGCGCGATTCTCGAGCGCGGATCGCGGCCGCGCACGCGACCAGGATCGCCGGACTACTCGGGCGCAAGTCCATTCCGAGCGCTACACGGCTCCCCGGCTCGCACTCGACCGTCCGCAGGAAAGCTTCCGTGTAGGCAAAGCACACGGCGTCGCTCAAGTCCGCCACAAGCCCGCGAAGCCCGCTCGTTCCGAAGCGGACAGAAGAATTCCGGGTCAGTTCTCCCGCCTTCATGCGCCGATCATTCGTCCGTGA
>JAIRZC010000010.1 GCA_031267455.1 Accumulibacter sp.
CAGAATGACGCCGTTGCTTTGTACGTCGAATTGACTGTAGTGGTTCCGTGAGACGCCCGCCGCGCTCGGACTCCGAATGTTGATGAGCGGTACGCCATTGCCGGCACCAAGTATCTCCGGCTGCATCGTCACTGCGCCCTGCCGGTAGGCAACGACCTGGGCTGCGGAGGGAAGGGGAAAAAAAAGGGAAAAAAACGAAAATGCGGAGAAAAGAAGCCCCGCTGGAAAAAACTTCACGAGGACGCGAAAACCAGAATGCACTACAAATTTTCCGGGCAGCAGAACGAGGGGTTTCCTTGCAGCTTCAACGGCCCTTGCTACGCGCATCTCGCCAAATATGCTATGGGTTCGGTCCATCAATTCCTTCCCCCTCCGGCTTTTGAGGCCCCGATCCACGGCTATTCCTGTTACGCGCGCCTTGTCGAATACGATACGATAGAAAGGTCTGCTCATTGCTTGCCCGTGGTATTCCTGTGTTTCTGTGCCTCGGTTGCAATAAAGGCTTTGTTTTTCAGTGCCGCTTCCATGGCTGGTCGCTCGTCTGAAAGCAGTGATTTCTATTTTATCGCAGGACAACGATGAGGTGCAAAAAATCCGAACGTCAATCGAGGCATCCCATATTTTTCATGGACTTCATGAAATGTCTCAATCCGAAACCATGGTTGGCAAAATATCGCGGGGTGTCTACGGCTTCCTGTGTCGGATTACCCCCTAAGGTGGGAGTTCAAGTCGAAAAAGATTATCTTCGATGAAAACCTTTCTTGGAAACCTGTCAGACTCGATGGATCGAACCCCTTTGAAAATATTATATAAATTCCAATTTTCCAGGCACTGTCACCGTTTTTCGGAAGCGTTATGCTAAAACTCCTTGCCCCCTTCGCGGTCGCGTATTTCCTTTCTTACCACTTCCGGACGCTCAATACGGTTATCGGCCCAATTTTGCGCGAAGAGCTCGCGTTAAGCGCTGCGGAGATCGGCTTTCTGAGCAGCGCGTATTTTATCGCGTTCGGCGCCGCGCAGCTGCCTCTGGGCATATTGCTTGACCGTTTCGGCGCGCGCAGGGTCGAATCCGCGCTACTTCTAATCGCGGCAATAGGCGCGGGAATTTTCGCGTCCGCGCGCACGGTTGGCATGCTGGCGTTCGGACGCGCGATGATCGGCATTGGCGTTTCCGCTTGTCTGATGGCCGCGCTCAAATGTTTTGCCAACTGCGCGCCGCCCGAACGCCAGGCATCGCTAACCGGCTGGATAATGACATCAGGATCATTTGGCGCGCTTGCGGCTTCGACGCCGTTGGATTTCGCGCTTCGCTGGACGGATTGGCGCGCGATTTTCCTGGGACTTGCGATTGCCGCCCTTGCTGTCGCTGCGCTGATTTTCTTCAATGCGCCGGAACAGATCGCCACCGAAAAACGCGAATCGCTGAAAACGCAGATCGACGGCTTGCGCGAAGTCTTTTTCAGCCGGAATTTCTGGCGCTTCGCGCCGGTTGGCCTTGCTCAGGTCGGCGGCTTCATGTCGGTTCAAAGCCTGTGGTCGAGTGCCTGGCTGATCCACGTCAACGGCCACACGCGATCGGGCGCCGCGCAATATATTGCCACCATGAGCGTTGCGATGATGATTTCGTATTCTATGATTGGCCTTCTCTCGACACGTCTCGCGCGACGCGGAATCAGTACGCTCGGACTACTGATCGGGGGCATGTCGCTTTCCCTGCTGACACTGGCCCTCATCATCACGCGGGCAACTGATCAGCATTATTTGCTCTGGGCGGCCTTCGGCCTGTTTTCAAGCTGTGGGACGATGGTCTATCCGCTCGCTTCGGCGTGCTTTCCTCCACGGCTCTCGGGCCGCGCAAGCACGACCGTCAACCTGCTCGCTTTCACCGGCGCTTTCGGCATGCAGTGGGGGATGGGCCTCATCATTGATCTCCTGCAAGAGCGCGGGTATACGGTCACGCAAGCCTATCAGGGCGCGTTCATCGTCCTTTTCTGCGGCCAGTTTTTCGCTTGGGTCTGGCTGATCGCTGGCGGAAAAAACGATCCGGCAACGAAGTGCGCTTCTTTGTGAGAGACTCTCGTTTTCATTCATGAATCGCCGTCGAGCCGAAGACGAACCAACTTGCGACACGAAAACCGAATCCTCGATGATTCAGGGGTGGAATCAGGGAAGAAAAGGGACAGACAATAAGCGCAGGCCAACGGAAAACCAGCGCTCTCCGGTCACGCCGTCGATTCGATCGCCGTAGGTGGCGTCGATCTGAACGTGTTCGGGGATCAGCCAGTGACGAAGTCCAATTTGGTAAAAAGGCTTTCCCCTGTTTTGACCGAAAGTTTCGGCAACGAGCCAAGTGGATTTGGTCAGCTGGGTTTCCGATCCTATGCCCCAGCTCATCCGATCCTTGTGCCCAGCTTTTTCACGCAACCAGCCGATGTTGGTATGCAGGATGAAACGCTTGTCGCGGAAAGAAAAACTGGCCGGAATGTAAGCGTAGCGTTCGCTCGAAAGTTCGGCGCTTGCGTGAGCCTTCGAGCGATGCGCGTTGCCAAAAACCAGGCCCCAGGCCCATGCGCCGGTTTCCAGCGATTTAAAAAGGACTTTGCCTTGAAGTACCGTGGCAGTATTCCATATTCCGTCGTTTTTTCCTCGCACACCTCCCAGAGTCATTTCCAGATTCCCCGTGAAATTGCATGCGGGCAAAGCCCAATGTTCTGTGCCGCTCGGCGTTCTTTTTGTCCAGGTTTCGATCTGGCAGGCTTTCGAGTCGACGACACGGGCGTCGTCCGTGTTCATCGGTCGCGCGGCCAGGGCTGCGGAAGACACGAGACCGAAGGCGCTGGCTGCCGAGGCCGCGCGCGCCAGATGGCGCCATGCCGCGAATCGAAGGCGCCCATGTCCCGCGCGAGTGGCGCGAGCGTTCCGACCCAAGGGCTTTGAGAACATCCAAAATCCGCCTTTTTGAAAAAATCCCAAGCCTTCCAGAAGAAGCCGGTTTTGCCGCGCGCCGGTTTTTTATGCGGCTTTTCCGAG
>JAIRZC010000069.1 GCA_031267455.1 Accumulibacter sp.
TGACGGCGTTTGTATTCGTTGATCCTGAGCAGGCGGACGACTTTGCGAACATCCGCTTCGATGTAGCCCCTCGCGATAATTTCGCGGGGACTCAAGTCATGTTCCATGTATGCTTCGACAATCGCGTCGAGAACTTCATAGGGTGGAAGAGTGTCCTGGTCGGTTTGACCGGGTTTGAGTTCCGCTGACGGCGCGCGCGTCAGAATGCGTTCGGGAATCGTCGGAATGCGCGCGTTTCGCCAGCGCGCGAGGCGGTAAACCAGTGTCTTGGCGATGTCCTTGATCACGGCGAAGCCGCCCGCCATGTCGCCGTAAAGAGTACAGTACCCGACCGCCATTTCCGATTTGTTCCCGGTTGTGAGAACGAGCGCACCGGTCTTGTTCGAAAGCGCCATTAGCGTCATTCCGCGTATCCTCGCCTGGATGTTCTCTTCGGTCGCATCAGGCGGAAGACCGGCGAATTCCTTTTCGAGCATCGCGCCAAAGGTTTCCATCGCCGGGGCAATCGGAATCTCGTCGTAGCGGACACCCAGCCGGACGACCAGTTCTCGTGAATCATCGAGGCTGATTCCTGCCGTATAGGGCGAAGGCATCATCACCGCGCGGACTTTGTCCGCGCCGAGCGCGTCGGCCGCAATGCACAAAGTCAACGCCGAGTCGATCCCGCCCGAGAGACCGACGATCGCTCCTGGAAAACCGTTCTTCCCGAGATAGTCGCGGACGCCGAGGACCAGCGCCTGATAGATTTCTGCCTCGTCCGGCTGCTTTTGCGCGATCTCACCGGGCAGGGGATCCCCATCGAGCAGTTCGACGATTCCGAGCGCTTCTTCGAATTTCGGGAGTTCGAGACAAAGCTTTTCTCGCGAATCCCAAGCAAAGGAACCGCCATCGAAAACGAGTTCGTCCTGACCGCCAACGAGGTTGACATAGACGATGGAAAGCCCGGTCGCGCCGATTCGTGTCCGGACGATCTTTTCGCGCAAACTCTGTTTTCCAACATGGTAGGGTGAAGCATTGAGCACAAGCAGAACGCGCGCGCCGAGCTCGCGCGCCTGGTTCGACGCTCCGGCTTCCCAGATGTCTTCACAGATGTTGATCGCGCAGCGGATGCCCTTGATATCGACGACGCAGGGTGCCTCCCCGGGGACGAAATAGCGCCGTTCGTCGAAGACTTCGTAATTCGGCAGAGTCTGCTTTCGGTAGACCGCCGCGCGAACGCCGTCGCGCAGCAAGGTCGCCGCGTTGAAGCATTTTCCATTTCTCGCGGCGAGGGGATGTCCCACGAGGAGTGAAATTCCGTGAACGCTTCGCGCGAGTTCGTCGAGCGCGGCATCGCAATCTTTCAAGAAACCCGAGCGAAAGAGAAGGTCTTCCGGCGGGTAGCCACACAAAGCGAGTTCAGGCGTCAGCAAAATATCCGCTCCCAGGTCTTTCGCGCGATGCGCGAAATCGCGGATACGCGCCGCGTTGCCGTCAAGGTCTCCAACGGTCGTGTTGATTTGGGCAAGGGCGATTTTGAGGGACATGGTGGCCTGCGCGCTCGTATCCGGGCGGTATGACATGGATCGAGGCTATTTTGGGAGGATCATTGTAATCCACCGCCGTGGAGAAGTCGCAGGTCGCATCTCGCGAAGAGAAGGGAGGTGCTGGCGCCATCGCTTCATCTCAGGTCGACCGCGCCTTTCCCGATGCCGCGCCCCGATAGCAAATGTGGCCATCGAGTCGTAGCCCGCGAACGATTCATGAGCGGAATCACGTACCCCAAACCGCGAGAAATTCCTCCCAGTGGCGCTTCCCCGTCTTCGAAAGCTCTCCTTGGACGAAGCGGACCTCCTCTTCGTATGCGCCGCGCGTCATCTCGCCGCGCATGAGCTCAAAGCGCAGGAAGACGAGGTAGGTGTTCATCACGTCGGTCTCGCAATAGTCGCGGATTTCGGCGGCTTCTCCACGTCGCCACGCGTCCCAGACTTTCCCGCCATCCATGCCGAGCTTCCCCGGGAAGCCGATCAGCCTGGCGAGTTCGTCGAGCGGCGCGGCAGCGCGCGGCTGGTAGAGCGCCAGGATATCCATCAGGTCGAGGTGGCGCGTGTGGTAGCGGTTAATGTAATTATTCCATTTAAATTCTCGGCTGTCGTTGTGGCCCCCTTCGCCCATATCCCAGTAGCGCGGCGCCTGGACACCGTGGATCAGTCCACGGTAATGGAGCGTTTGGAGATCGAAACCACCGCCGTTCCACGAGACGAGACGCGGCGAAAACTTTTCGACGCCGTCGAAAAAACGCTGGACGATTTCGCCTTCGTCCTGTTCGGGTTCGGACAGTGACCAGACACGCAGGTCTTTTTGCGTCCTCAGGGCACAGGAAATGACAATCACGCGATGCAGGTAATGTGGCAGGAAGTCGCCGCCGCTCTTCACGCGCTGTTTCTGAAAAGCGAATTCCGCGACTTCGTCTTCCGAAAGCGTCGGGTCGAGGCCGTGAATTCGCCGGATTCCGTCCACGTCGGGAATCGTCTCGATGTCGAAAACGAGGAAAGGGAGCATTGCGGTCAGGCGGGGAAGACGCCGGTTGAAAGATAGCGGTCGCCGCGGTCGCAGACGACGCAAACGATCGTTGCGTTCGTTTCTTCGCGCGCAATGCGAAGCGCCACGGAAAGCGCGCCGCCCGAAGAGATTCCGGCGAACAAGCCCTCTTCTCGCGCGAGCCGCCGGGTCATTTTCTCTGCCTCGGCCTGTGAAACCGCTTCGATCCGATCGATGCGTGAAGCGTCGTAGATTTTTGGAAGGTAGGCATTTTGCCACTTTCGGATTCCCGGAATCTGCGATCCTTCTTCGGGCTGGCAGCCAACGATGCGGACTTCGGGATTTTTTTCCTTGAGAAAACGCGAAACGCCCATGATCGTTCCGGTCGTCCCCATGCTGCTGACGAAATGTGAGATTCTTCCTCGAGTCTCCCGCCATATTTCGGGCCCCGTCCCCTCGTAATGCGCGAGCGGGTTGTCGGAATTGGAAAATTGGTCAAGGATGACCCCCTTGCCTTCGTCACGCATCCTGGTCGCGACATCGCGCGCGAGTTCCATTCCACCCGCGCTCGGCGTCAGGACGAGATCGGCGCCAAAAGCGCGCATCGTCTGCCGCCGCTCGATGCTCTGGTTTTCCGGCATGACAAGGATCATCGCATACCCGCGCATCGCCGCGACCATCGCCAGCGCGATTCCGGTATTTCCGGATGTTGCTTCGATCAGCGTATCGCCCGGAGAAATGTCGCCGCGCTTTTCCGCCTGCACGATCATCGAGAGCGCCGGCCTGTCCTTGACCGACCCCGCGGGATTGTTTCCTTCGAGCTTGACGAGAACGACGTTTCCGCGCGTTGTGGCCACCTCGCCGGCGATGCGTTTCAAGCGGACCAGCGGCGTGTTTCCGACATAGTCCTCAAGCGTCTTATACATGGGAATTCCGCGCGTTCATCCACCGCACGTAGCGCGCGACGCCGGCTTCGACATCGTCAAAGGGCGCGTCATAACCCGCTTCCCGCAGACGGGTCAAATCGGCTTGCGTGAAGCTTTGATACTTTTTCTTCAAGGTTTCTGGAAAAGGGATATACTCGATGACCCCATGCTTTCGTATTTCTTCGAGCGAAAGTTTCGTTTCGTTCGAAAACGCGCGAACGGTATTGATGTTGGCAACGGCGAGTTCGTTGAAGCTCTGGGCGCGCCCCGTGCCGACATTGAAGATTCCCGACTTGTCCGGGTGGTCGAGAAAGAAGAGATTGACCTTGACGGCATCATCGACGTGAATGAAGTCACGCATCTGGCCCCCGTCGGCGTAACCGTCGCAGCCCTCGAAGAGCTTGACTTTCCCGAGGGCGCGCAACTGGTTGTAGTGGTGAAAAACGACGGATGCCATCCGGCCCTTTTGCGCCTCACGCGGGCCATAGACATTGAAGTAACGAAAGCCGATGATCTGCGAATCGGCCTCCACGAGACGTTTTCGGACAACTTGGTCAAAGAGGAATTTCGAATAGGCGTAGATGTTGAGCGGGCACTCGCAAACGCGCTCCTCGCGGAATACGCCGCTCCCGCCATAGGTCGCCGCGCTCGACGCGTAGAGAAGCGGTACCTTCTCGCCCATACACCAGTCAAGAATGCTAAGCGAATAGTGATAATTGTTTTCCATGATGTAGCGACCGTCGGACTCCATCGTGTCCGAGCACGCGCCCTCATGGAAAAATGCCGCGACCTTTCCGTCGAAGCGCCCTGAGAGCAAGGCATCGAGAAACGCCTGCTTGTCGATGTAGTCCTGAATTTCGCAATCGGTCAGATTTCTGAATTTCTCGGATCGCGTCAAATTATCGACAGCGAGGATATTTTCGATCCCGCGATCATTCAGCGCCTTGACAATGTTGGAACCGATGAAACCCGCGGCCCCCGTTACGATGTAATACATAAACCTTTTCTCCGATCGGTCGCAGGGATTCGCGCGAGCGAAGCCAAATTCGCGCCACCGGGAAACGATAGCATGAGGGCCAACGCTCCGGCGCTTTGCTTCTGTGTTCCGAATCCCATCAAATCGCCCCTCAACGTCCCAATGGCGAGGCTAATGCCGCCTCGAGTTCTTCGCGCGTAGCGACGGCCGTCCCAAGTTTTCCAACGACGATTCCGGCTGCGATGTTCGCGACGCGCAACGCGTCAGCCCATTCGGTCTTCCTGGCCAGCATGATTGCAAGCGCGGCAATGACCGTGTCGCCCGCGCCAGAAACATCATAAACTTCTCGCGCGAGCGCCTTTTCGTGAATCCGCGCGCCGTCGAGAAAGAGCGACATACCCTCCTCGCTGCGCGTCACGAGAATCGCTCTTACACCGAGGCGCTCGCGCAATTCCTCGGCCTTTTTTTCGAGTTCGGCCTCGTCCTTCCATCGCCCGACGACTTCGCGCATCTCGGCGCGGTTCGGCGTAATCACCGTCGCTCGGGCGTAAGCCGAGTAATCGCCGCCCTTCGGATCGACGAGTACCGTTTTGTCCGCCTCGCGCGCGAGGCGGATCATTTCACTGACATGCTTCAGCCCGCCTTTTCCGTAATCCGAGAAGACGACGGCGTCGAATTCCGCCAGGCGGCGCTCGAATTCGGTCAATTTGGCAAGCAAAACGTCGTTCGACGGCGGCGCTTCGAAATCGATTCGAAGAAGCTGCTGCTGACGACCGATCACTCGTAGCTTGACGGTTGTCGTAACGCTCCTGTCGACGATCAGTTCCGCATCGATGCCGTTGGCGTCTACCAGGCTTTTCAGTTTTCGCCCCGGCTCGTCGTCGCCTACCAGCGAGAGAAGCGAGGCACGCGCGCCGAGCGCGGCGATGTTGCGCGCGACATTGGCTGCGCCGCCGGGACGTTCTTCGCCGCGCTCGACCTTGACGATCGGGACTGGCGCTTCGGGCGAAATGCGCGAGACGTCGCCAAACCAGTAGCGATCAAGCATGACGTCGCCGACGACGAGCAGGCGGATACTGGAAAAGTCGCCGAGTTCCATATCGGGCGTCAGAGCGTCAAATCGAATTCTTCCGTGCGTTTGGGCGAATAGGTCTCCCATCCGCCGCACGCGGGGCAACGCCAATAAAACTGTCGCGCCTTGAAGCCACAGTTCCCGCAGCGGTAGCGCGCAAGCCGCCGCGTATACCCGTGGATGATACTCTTTGCAAGATCCAGGTCCGATCGCGATTCCGGCGGCGAAATCAGGAGTCGCGCCTCGATGAGCTTATCGAAGCCAAGTAGCGTCGGATTACGCTTTAGTTCATCGCGCACGAGCACGTAGGCCGCGTCGGGTCCTTCACACTCCAGGATGAGTTGAAAGACGACATCGAGCAGATCGAGCGAGGGGTAGCGCTCGAGGTAGGTACGCAGGAGCAGCAAGCCCTCGTCGCGCCGGTTGATCTGACGGTAAGCGTCGAGCAGGCGATGCGCGACGAGCGCAAGGTAGGCGGGATCCTGCTGTTCGATGCGCTGCCAGCACACGATCGCTTCGCCGAAATTGTCCTGCTGTACCTCGATGTCGCCTTGGAGGAGACTGGCGCGGACACATTTTCGATTGCGTTCGAGCGCCGATTTCAAGTGCTCTTCGGCGGCATCGCGCCGTGAACGCATCAATTCGGCAACGGCAAGCTCACAGTAATATTCGGCGATCTCCTTCTGTGAAGTGATGTCCGGCAGCTGACCGGCGATATCGATCGTCTTTTTCCAATCCTTCTCGAGTTGGTAGATTTCGAGGAGGTTGTGGTTTGCCTCATCAACCGCCGACGATTCGCGCAACTTGGCGAAAACCTCCTCGGCGCGGTCAAGCAGACCCGCTTTCAGATAATCCTGTCCCAGTTCGGAGAGCGCCTGCAGCTTCAGGTCTTCGGACATATCCTCACGCTCGACGAGATTTTGATGCATATGGATCGCCCGCGCCGTCTCGCCCCGGCGGCGAAAAAGGCTACCGAGCGCAAAGTGCAACTCGACCGTCTGCGGGTCGACCTTGACCGCTTCCATGAAAGCATCGATCGCTCGGTCAGGCTGCTCGTTGAGCA
>JAIRZC010000245.1 GCA_031267455.1 Accumulibacter sp.
GCGGGACGGTAGACGTCGCAGGAAACGACGAGGACTTTCTTCTTTCGTTGTTCGCGCAGCATCTTGGCGAGTTTTCCGGCGGTCGTCGTTTTTCCCGCGCCCTGCAAACCCGCCATCAGGATCACCGCCGGCGGCTGTGTCGCGAGGTCGAGACCGCGGTGCTCGTCTCCCATGAGATGCGTCAATTCGCGATGGACGACGCCGATGAGCGCCTGTCCTGGCGTCAGCGAAGCGATCACCTCTTCGCCAACCGCTTTTTCCCTGACCGAGGTGAGCAACGCCTTGATCGCCGGCAGGGCCACATCCGCCTCCAGGAGGGCCAGCCGTACTTCCCTCAGGGCGTCGGCGATATTGGACTCCGTTAGCCGCGCTTCGCCCCGAAGCGTTTTTACTACGCGCGCAAAGCGTATGGTCAGATTGTCGAGCATCCAAATTCCGGCTTGGTGATAGACTTAAAAGGGTATTCATTTTACCGTAGCTTTTGTACCGCGTTCGTTTGAACCGTTCGCACGGGAATCCCCGCATTTTTACGCTGATATCATTAAGCTAGCATAAACCATCGAATTGCCATATACTCTCGATGTTGATTGAACCCATACCCGTTTTCAAGGCAGACAATGATCCATGATTGATGCTCCTCAACAAGCCACGCGGGGTGACCTCGCGCGCGCGTTCATCCAGGCTGGCCGGGTCGACAAAACCGAGGCCGAGGCTCTTCTGGCGCAGGCATCGGCATCGAATATTTCGTTCATCGAGCAACTGGCCAAGTCGCGCCGGGACGACATGCCGGAATTCGCGCGCTTCATCGCCGACACCTTTGGTTACCCGTTGCTCGACATCGGCGCGCTCAATCCCTTACTCTTTTCAGCGAATACAATCGATTCCAAGCTGGTCGCGGCGCATCGCGTCGTCCCCCTGTTCAAGCGCGGGAACCGCCTCTCGCTCGCCATCTCCGATCCGACTGACCTTCGTGCGCTTGACGCGATTCGTTTCCAGACCGGTATGGTCGTCGACCCGATCATCGTCGATGAGACGCACCTCGCGCCCCTCGTCGATAGACTCGTGGCGTCGGATCCGGAGGCTGAGGCCGACACCGGGGAATTCAATTTCGAACTTGAAGACCCGACCGATGAGGAACACGAGGAGGAGACCGACGAGGGCGGAAATGTCGAAGACGCGCCGATCGTCCGATTCATCCAGAAAACACTGATAGACGCGATCAATGACGGCGCTTCGGATATCCACTTCGAGCCTTACGAAAAGAGTTACCGCATTCGTTTTCGCGTAGACGGCGACTTGCGAGAGATATCGTCGCCCCCGCTGGCTATCAAGGACAAGATTTCTTCACGCATCAAGGTCATTTCCCGTCTCAACATCGCCGAAAAGCGCGTTCCGCAGGACGGCCGGATGCGCCTTGCCCTTTCCAAGACCAAGGCCATCGATTTTCGGGTGAGCACCCTGCCGACCATGTACGGCGAGAAAATCGTCCTTCGTATCCTGGACCCCAGCAGCGCGACGCTCGGCATCGAGGCCTTGGGATATGAACCCGATCAAAAGGTCACACTCCTCGAAGCCATTCGTCGGCCTTACGGAATGGTTCTTGTGACCGGGCCGACCGGATCGGGGAAGACCGTTTCCCTTTATACCTGCCTCAATATTCTCAACGGGCCTGGAATCAATATTTCGACGGCCGAAGACCCTGCGGAAATTCCGCTTCCGGGGATAAACCAGGTCAACGTCGACGAAAAACAAGGGCTGACTTTCCCCGTCGCGCTGAAAGCCTTCCTGCGCCAGGATCCGGACATCATCATGGTCGGCGAAATCCGCGACCTGGAGACGGCCGAAATCGCGGTCAAGGCGGCGCAGACCGGTCACATGGTGCTCTCGACGCTTCACACCAACGACGCGCCGACGACCCTGACTCGTATGCTGAACATGGGCATTCCGGCGTTCAATATCGCGTCCAGCGTCCACCTGATCACGGCACAGCGTCTCGTCCGGCGTCTTTGTACCTGCAAGAAACCCGTCGAGATTCCAAAGGAATCCCTGTTGACCGCAGGCTTTTCCGAAGCGGATATCGACGGGAGCTGGACGCCTTACGGCCCCGGCGAATGCGAGCGCTGCAAGGGGTCGGGGTACAAGGGACGCCTCGGCGTCTATCAGGTCATGCCGATCTCTGAAGAGATTCAGCGCATCATCATGGAAAGTGGAAACGCGCTCGACATTGCCGCGCAGGCTCACAGGGAAGGTGTAAGCGACCTGCGCCAATCGGGATTACTCAAGGTCAGGCAAGGCCTCACTTCGCTTGAAGAAATACTCGGCAGCACCAACGAATGAAAGACAAGGAAACCGCATGGCGACAAGCAAGCTTGAAGTAGCAAAAAGACCCGTAAGGCAACCCGAATCGAAAATCAAGAACGTCAAGGAATACACCTTCCTTTGGACCGGAAAAAACAAGACGGGGAAAATCATACGCGGCGAAATCCGCGCGCACAGCCCGACGGTCGTCAATGCGATGCTCCGCAGACAGGGTGTCCTTGTCACAAAAATCTCGAAAAAGACTTCCGGCGGAGGCGGACGGGTTTTAGAAGACGATATCGCGATGTTTACTCGTCAGCTTTCCACGATGATGCGCGCGGGCGTCCCGCTCCTGCAGACCTTTGAAATCGTCGGGCGTGGGCACGACAATCCGGCTGTCGGAAAGCTCCTGCTGGATATCAAGGCGGATGTCGAGACCGGAAGTTCGCTCTCGCAAGCCTTCCGAAAATACCCGGTCTACTTTGATACGCTTTACTGCAACCTCGTTGCTGCGGGCGAGCAGGCGGGCATCCTTGAATCGTTGCTCGACCGCCTGGCGACCTACAAGGAGAAAATGCTCGCCATCAAGAGGAAAATCAAATCGGCGCTGTTTTATCCGACGGCCATCATTATCGTCGCTTTCGCCATCACGGCCATCATCATGATTTTCGTCGTTCCCGCCTTCAAGGACATTTTCAAAAGCTTCGGCGCGGACCTCCCGACTCCGACGCTGGTCGTCATCGCGATGTCGGATTTTTTTACCGAGTATTGGTATGCCATATTCGGGGGTGTCGCTCTTTCGGTCTGGGCTTTCTTTTTTACCCTGAAGCGGTCGATTCCCATGCAGATCGCCTTCGACCGGATTTTTCTCCGTCTGCCACTGTTTGGTGACATGATCCGGAAAGGCGTTATCGCGCGATGGACCCGGACGCTGGCGACGATGTTCGCGGCGGGCGTTCCGCTCGTCGAATCGCTGGATTCCGTCGGCGGCGCGGCAGGGAATTACGTCTATAAGGTCGGAACGCAGAAAATCCAGAGTGAAGTGAGTACCGGGATGAGCCTTACGTCCTCCATGCAGAACACCGGAAATCTTTTTCCGAACATGGTCATCCAGATGGTTTCGATCGGTGAGGAGTCCGGTTCGCTCGATTCGATGCTCGACAAGGTTGCCGCCATCCTCGAGGACGAAGTCGACCGTGCGGTCGAAGCGATCTCCAGCCTCATGGAACCGGTGATCATGGTCATCCTCGGCGTGCTCATCGGCGGTCTGGTCATCGCCATGTATCTTCCGATATTCAAACTGG
>JAIRZC010000250.1 GCA_031267455.1 Accumulibacter sp.
GTGTACGGAAAGTCGCATAGAGTTGGTCACTATCATGGATGTCGAACGCGCCCAAGCGGTCGTCGGGAAAGATGTTCGTGACGATTCCAATCTGGCAGCGATCGTAGGCCAGCCCTTCACCAAGAATCGCCGCCGCGCCGTTTTCGATCAGCGCCGCCTCGACGGACCGCGCCATCAATATCCGGCGCGCCGATGCCCAATTAGCGCTGTCAGCCGCCTCAACCCGGCGTTCGCCAAGGAAGAGTCCGTCGCTGCACGCGAGTCCAACATTTTTTCCTGAAAGCCGCAAAAGGTGCGCAAGCAGGCGCGCGACCGGCGTTTTCCCCGCAGACCCTGAAATTCCGACAACGGGAATGCGTCCTTTCTCACCCGCTTGAAAAAGATGGTCGACGATCGCCTGACCAACCGGACGCGCTTTTCCGACCTGGGGCTTCAGGTGCATCAATAGGCCGGGACCGGCGTTGATTTCGACGATTGCGCCGCGCTGTAACGAAAGAGGCTGGGAAATATCCTCGGCGACAATGTCGATTCCCGCGATGTCGAGGCCGATGGCGCGCGCAGCGAGCGAAGCGACCGCCGCGTTTTCCGGATGGACATCATCGGTCACGTCGAACGCATGGTTGGCATTCCGCTGGATCAGAACGCTCTGTCCGACCTCGGGGATCGAGCCGGGAGAAAGGCCCTGGCGCGAAAGTTCGATGCGCGTCGCCGAGTCCATGCGGATCTTGTTGAGGGGATGCTTCTCGGTCATCCCCCGGCGCGGGTCGCCGTTGATCTGTGTCTCGACGAGTTCTTCAACGGAGGCTTTTCCGTCGCCGACGACGCTGACCATGTCACCGCGCGAAGCCGCGACGAGCTTCCCGCCGATGACCAGCAAGCGGTGTTCGACTCCAGGAATCGAGCGCTCGACGAGAACGCCGCTGCCTTCTTCGACCGCGATCAAGTAGGCTTTCTCGATTTCCTCGCGGCTGGAAAGGTCGATGAAGACGCCGCGCCCGTGGTTGCCGTCGACCGGCTTGACGCAGACCGGAAGGCCGATGTCCCGCGCGGCTTCCCAGGCATCTTCAAGCTTACCGACCCTTCGGCCTTCGGGAACAGGAACGCCGCAGGCGGAAAGTAGCGTCTTCGCCAGATCTTTATCGCGCGAAATACCCTCTGCAATCGCACTCGTCGCATCGGTCTCCGCCGTCCAGATGCGGCGCATATTCGCGCCATAGCCAAGTTGGACGAGATTGCCTGTCTCGAGAAGGCGGATATGCGGGATGCCACGGTCGTTTGCCGCGTCGATGATACTCGATGTCGAAGGACCGAGGCACAGGGAGTCGACCAGATCGACAAGCTTTTCGACTGCCGTGTCGATATCGAAGGGCCAGTCTTCCATCGCCGCCAGGACGATCTCACGCGCAAAATTCAGGGCCTCGCGCGCGACATCCTCCTGCCACGCGCTGACGACGACCTTATACACACCGCGTTCCGACGTTTCGCGCGCCTTGCCGAAGCCTCCGGGAAGCCCGGCGAGGCTCATGAGTTCGAGCGTCACGTGCTCGAGTACATGGCACGGCCAGGTACCTTCGTCGAGACGGCGCAGGAAACCGCCGCGCGTCCCGTAACTGCACCGGTGCTCGACCAGCGTCGGGAGCATTTTCTTGAGGCGATCGGGATAACCGGGTATCTTGTCCGACGGAAAATCCTCGAGCTCGCCGATATCGACGCGCGCTTCGAGAACGGGAGGATAGGTCCAGATGCTGGGGCCGCGCAGGAGGCGGATTTCAAGAAAACGGATGTCTCTCATCGTAAAGCTACCTCGGGTTCGAAACCAAAGCTCGTAAAGAGCGTGGAGCCAAACTCCCTTCCTTGCGGCCGGGTCTCGGCAAAGAGTTTTGGAAGAAGACGCAAATCCCTTTCAAAACGCCCCGAGGCGACAGGAAGAAATACCCGCCGCCAATTTCCCGCCCGAAACGGCTTCGCGGTAAATGCCACGAGATTCGATCCGAAAAATCGCCCGGGACGCGAAAATGGACTGCGGCGCACACCTCCATGCGGCGAGACTTACGATAAAGTCGCCGGCGATCTGGAAATGAAATCAGGCAAAGAGCGGCTCGCGCGCGGTACATCTTGGTAATAACGCGGGAAATCGAATCAGGCTGACACGCAACCCTGCCGCCGATACGACTCCGGTATTAGAAAAAGAACGTAAAGGGGTATTTACCGTTGTTTTCGAAGGATAATTTCAAAGAAAACGGTCGAGAAATTTTTTACTCCGCTTATCCAGCGCGCCGCGGTCGCGGATCAGGTAGTGGATCCCGTGACTGTCGGCGACAAGGAGCGCGGGTGGCGCGAGGCGGCGGATGTTTTCCTCGCCGGAAAGGATGAACCGCGTGGTGCCTCGATCGGTTTCGACTTCCCAGACACTCGGCGTCGAAAAGCTTGAGACGCCGACGATTTTTACGATCACCGGCATGAATTCACGCGCCGCGAATGTATGACGGACGAGCGCGCGCGCCTCCTCGCAAAGCGCGTCGATTGAATCGAACGACGCGATCTCCTTGCCCTCGGAGTCCACGAGCGAAAACCCCGCGTCCGGCGCCGTGATCGGGAAGGCACGCACGGGGATGACATTTTCATGCACATCTCCTGCGGCGTCAACCAGGACGAGGCGGTCAAAAGCGTTGCGATAAAGCCGGAGGGCATCGCTCATTTATCTTCCTCGCGTTCGGTATTCTGCTTCTGCATCTGATACAGGCGGTAATAATGCCCGCGACTTTCCATCAGTTGGTTGTGGTTCCCGATTTCGACGATCTTGCCGCGGTCGAGGACGACGAGTCGGTCGGCTTTTCGAAGTGTCGAGAGCCGGTGGGCAATCGCGATCGTCGTGCGACCGTGCACGAGGTTATCAAGCGCCTTCTGGATTTCCTTTTCGGTCGTCGTATCGACCGACGAAGTTGCTTCGTCGAGAATCAGTATCTTCGGATCGATCCGGAGCGCGCGGGCAATCGAGATGCGTTGGCGCTCGCCGCCGGAAAGTGATTGGCCGCGTTCTCCGACAAGCGAATCGTAGGCGTGCGGAAGGCGCAGGATGAATTCATGCGCGTGCGCGGCGCGAGCAGCGGCGATGATCTCCTCGCGCGTTGCGTCGGGTTTCCCGTAAGCGATGTTTTCGGCGATCGTTCCAAAAAAAAGGAAAGGGTCCTGAAGGACGAGACCGATATTCTTTCGGTATTTTGCGATCGGAAACGAGCGGATGTCGATATCGTCGACCAGGATCGAGCCTTCAGCGAGGTCGTAAAATCGGCAGATCAGGTTGATCAGTGTGCTTTTCCCGGAACCGCTGTGACCGACGAGGCCGATCATTTCGCCGGGCTGAATCGCGAGATTCATGCGACGGATCACGTTTCGCGTTCCGTAGCGAAAAGTGGCGTCGCGCAATTCGATGCGACCGTTCATCTTTTCGATGTGGGCCGGGTTTTCGGGTTCGGGAACATTCGAGACATGGTCGAGCACGTCGAAGATGCGCTTCGCGCCCGCCGCCGCTTTCTGCGTGGCCGATACGATGCGGCTCATCGAATCGAGCCGTGTATAAAAGCGACCGATGTAGGTGATGAAGGCCGTCAGGACGCCGACGGTGATTTCATCTTTCGAAATCCGCCAGATACCGAAAGCCCAGACGACGAGGATTCCCACCTCGGTCAACAGCGTGACCGTCGGCCCGAAAAGTGACCAGACCTGATTGACCTTGTCGTTCCCTTCCAGATTGCGCCGGTTCGCCGCGCGAAACCGCTCAGCCTCGCGGTTTTCCTGCGCGAAGGCCTTGACGACACGGATTCCGGGAATCGTGTCGGCGAGCACGTTGGTGATCTCGGCCCAGATGCGGTCGACACGCTCGAAGCCCAAACGCAATGTTTCGCGGACGATGTGGATCATCCACGCGATGGCAGGGAGCGGAAGCAGTGTCACGAGCGCAAGCCAGGGATCAATCGAAACGAGGATGCATGTCGTCATCGCGATCATCAGCACATCGGTAGCGAAATCAAGGAAGTGCAGCGAGATGAAAACGTTGATCCGGTCCGTTTCGGTTCCGATGCGGGCGATCAGGTCGCCCGTGCGCTTTCCACCGAAATATTCCTGCGAAAGTTCCAGGAGGTGTTCGTAAGTGCCTATCCGCAGATCGGCGCCGATGCGCTCGGAGACCCACGCGAGGATGTAGGTCCGCGCCCATCCAAGCGCCCACGCGGCAAGCGCCGCGCCAAACAGGCCCGTGAGGTAGAACGCTACCTTCCCGCTGTCGATCGGGTGGCCGTTCTGGTAGGGGATCAGTATTTTGTCCATCAGCGGCATCGTCAGATACGGCGGAATCAGCGTCGCGCCCGTCGATGCCAGCGAAAGGATGAAGCCCGCGAGCAGACGCCAGCGATAGGGGCGCGCAAAGCGCCAGAGCCGGAAAAGTACCCACGTCGAAGGCGGCGTCTGGATTTCGGGATCCAAGTCGGCACCGAAATTGGGAGGCGACGAATTTTCTTGTTCCGCGAAGGCTGCTGGGGACGGATCACCCTCACCAGCCACGCCTTTCGGGCAGAGACGACGAAACGCCCGATGGTGTTCGAAAGCATCGAACAGTCGTCCCGCCGCTCCATCGCGTCCCAGCGTATATCGCCATGCGCCGAGCCGCTCGCGCGCGTTGAAAAGCTCGAGCGTTCCGACTCCTGAATGATCCTGGCGCGCAAGTGACGTCTCGTCGTCAAGATCGAACATCCGCCAATCCGCCGCCTTGCCAGGAGAAACGACCGCCGCGAGCAGCCGTCGGTCGGTCAGGACAATCAATCCGTTGACGTAACGAAGTTCCGCGTCGAGGTCCGTTTCGAAATACGCGAGAAGTTTTTCGCCCCTGGAAAGACGCGCTTTAATCGACTCGACCCATTCGCGCGGAAAGAACAAATCGTCCACGGGCATCGCGCGCTCGTCGTGTCCCGAAAATGTGGCGGGGGAAGTCATCGGTTCT
>JAIRZC010000252.1 GCA_031267455.1 Accumulibacter sp.
ATAAAGGAAGTCAGTACGAAATCCAGCGCCAATATCGTCAGCGCCGAATTCACCACGGTTCGCCGGATCGAAGCCGACACGCCCTCGGCGGTCGGAATTGAATCATAACCTTCGAAAACGGCAATCAGGGAAACCGCGATTCCAAAAACGAGACTCTTGATGATTCCGTTCCAAATGTCGAGGCGGAAATCGACCGAGCTCTGCATCTGCGACCAGAACGCTCCTTCATCGACGCCGATGAAAACAACGCCGATCAAGTAGCCGCCAAGGACGCCGATCGCCGAAAAAAGCGACGCCAACAGGGGCATCGACAGGACGCCGCCCCAAAATTTCGGCGCGACGATGCGCGCGATCGGGTTGACCGCCATCATGTCCATCGCCATCAACTGTTCCGTCGCTTTCATGAGGCCGATTTCAGCGGTGATCGACGAACCGGCGCGCGAGGCAAAAAGAAGCGCCGCGACAACGGGTCCCAGCTCGCGCGTCAGTGAAAGCGCGACCATGACGCCTAAGGCTTCGGCGGAACCGAAACGTTGAAGCGTTTCAAATCCCTGCAAGCCCAGTACCATGCCGATGAAAAGGCTCGATACAAGCATGATCAGCAAGGACTGGAAGCCGGAAAAATATATCTCTCGTATCGTCAAATGGAAACGGCGGAAAGATTGCCCCGAATAGAGAAGGACACTTACAAAAAAACGCGCGGCGAAACCAAGTCGCTGGATGGCCTCGTTGACGCAATGGCCCAAGGAAGCGATCAAGCCCAGCATACCTTTTGGAGAGGGTTCAGGCATCGACGCGCTCCCGCATCAATTCGGCTTCGAACGGCGGCGCTGGAAAATGGAAATGCAAGGGGCCGTCTGCTTCGCCGAAAACGAACTGGTGGACAGTGGGGTCGGAGGACGCGCGGATTTCATCCGGCGTTCCGCGCGCGACAACTTCCCCATCCGACATGAAATAAATGTAGTCGACGAGGCCGAAGGCTTCCTGGACATCGTGCGTAACGAGCAAAGTCGTCGCGCCGAGCGCGTCGCTGAGCCTGCGGATCAGATGTCCGATCACGCCCATCGAAATCGGGTCGAGGCCGGTAAATGGTTCGTCATACATGATGAGCATCGGATCGAGCGCGACCGCGCGAGCGAGCGCGACGCGACGCGCCATTCCGCCCGAAAGCTCGGACGGCATCAAGGCATGCGCGCCGCGCAAGCCGACGGCGTTGAGCTTCATGAGCACCATGTCGCGGATCATTTCTTCTGGAAGCCGGGTATGTTCGCGTATCGGATACGCCACATTGTCGAAAACGGAAATGTCCGTAAACAGCGCCCCGAACTGGAAAAGCATCCCCATGCGCCGGCGCAGCGCATAAAGCTCCGCGTGCGGCATGTCGGGAACAGACTTCCCGTCCAGCAGTAAAGCGCCTCGCGAGGGCTTTAGCTGCCCGCCGATCAAACTCAATCGCGTCGTCTTTCCCCAACCGGAATTACCCATGATCGCGACGAGTTTTCCACGCGGGATATTCATCGCGACTCCCTTGAGGATGGCGCGATCGTCGTAAGAAAAATCGAGCTGGTCAATCCGGATCAGACAGTCGTCGAAAAGCACTGGCGGACCTTGTGTCAAAAAGTAAATTATACAACAGATGACCATACCCCATTGTTGCCACAGGACTTATGGGGCATGAGTCCCTCAAATCCCACTTGCCGCCTTTGCATGGCAGCAAGTGGAAACCTCATGTCATCATTTTCAAAAATGGAGCCGCGAATAATGGTGAATGGAGTAAAAATAAGCGCCGCGGGTCTTTCCTGCCTATCGCGAATTTTCCGGACTAAAATCAGTTGGATTGCGATGCCGCATCCTCCGTGGGCGCGTCCACGTCCCCTGGCACACCGGTCGTCTGCAGCGCGCCACCGATCAGGCCGTTGATGTCACCTCCGCGCAAACCGATTTCGGCGAGCAGCGCGTCGATTACCGGTTGCTGCGCGCGATAACGCAGCATTGCGTTCGCCGCTTGATCGGCCAGATTTCCAGAAGTTTTCGCGCCCTGCGCGTCGCCGGGAGCGCCCACGCCAAGCCCCTCGACCTGGATGATCTTGATTCCCTCGATCGCTTCCATTGGTTTGACCGTTTGCGCGATGATTTCCGGCAGACGCTCGATCAAGGCGAGCTTGACCTGCAAAGCGACCTGCGCGTCACGCAGCACATTGACCGATTCGTTGACGAGGCGTTTTCCCTCGGCTTCGACAGAATAAGCGACGCGCTGCGCTTCGGCTCGAATGCGAATGGCTTCGGCTTGATCCTGCGCGGCCTCTTTTTCCGCCTGCGCCGCGACGGTGAGCTTGATCGACTGCTTTTGCGCTTCCTGCTGCGCGACGACGAGCGCGACGGATTTTTCGCGTTCGGCCATCGCGACTTCGCGCGCGGTCTTGACCGATTCCTCCGCCTGTACCGCGAGGGCGCGCGCTTCATTGGCCAAACGCTCGGCTTCGGATTGTTCGCGCGATTTTTCCGAGATCGAAATTTCCTTTTCCTGATCGGCGAGTTTCGAGACGCGCTCCTGATCGATCCGGCTGACCTGAACCTCACGCTCGGCGGAAATCTGGCGCTGGCGGATCGCCTGATCCTTCTCGACTTCGGATTCCTTCACTTGGCGTTCGGCAATCAGGCGCGACTGATCGATTTCGCGTTGCGCGTTGATTTTCGCCTGCTCGGACTCCCGCTGTTTCTGGGACTGTTGCTGGATAATCAGCGCGGACTGCTCGGCGCGCTGGTTTTCGATCCTGAGCTGTTGCTCCATGCGCAAAAATTCCTGTTGGCGCGTGATTTCGAGAATCTCCTGCTCGGCATCCAGATTCTTTTGCTGAACCTCGACCTCGGTATCCTGCTCGATCGCGTTGCGCTCCTTACGTCGGCGCTCGGTCTCCTCGGTCAGTTTGGTCAGGCCCTCGGCGTCGAAGGCGTTGTTCGGGTTGAAAAACTCTTTCGATGTCTGGTCGAGGCTCGTCAATGAAACGGCTTCGAGCTCCAGGCCGTTTTTGAGCAAATCTTCGGAAACGGCATTCTGCACACCCTGCACAAAGTCCTGGCGGGCATCCTGCAATTGTTGCATCGTCATCGTCGCGGCCGTTGCGCGCAAGGCGTCGACAAATTTGTCTTCGACGAGTTCCTTGAGCAGAACAGGTTCGAGTGTCCGGTTCCCCAGTGTTTGCGCGGCGGCGGCGATTGCTTCCACCGTCGGCTGGACGCGCACGTAAAAAGCGGCGGAGACATCAACGCGCATCCTGTCCTTGGTAATCAGGCTTTCGTCCTTCGCGCGGCTCACCTCGAGCCGCAAGGTATTCATATTGACGCGGCAAATGTCGTGCAGTACCGGAAGGACGAGCGCGCCGCCGTCGAGAACGACCTTCTGACCGCCCATTCCTGTGCGGACAAAAGCCATTTCCTTGCTCGACCGGGTATAGAGCCGTGAAAGAATGAATCCGATGCCCATAATCAGCGCCAGAATCGTTCCGACCACAATCGAAAGCTCAACAAGGGAGAAGATCATCGTAGTTCCTCAGAATAAAAAACCGAAGCGTTTTTTCGTCCGGTCAAACGCCGATCAAACCTGCATGTGGGTTTTTGATCGCCTGGAATTTCATGCCGCCGACGCGCTTGATGAGCAGGATTTCGGCGTTGACTTCGAAACTCATTTTTTCGTCGTCCGGCTCGACCATGATGTAATGAAAACGCCCGTACTCGTCGCGAACGCGCGCTTGCGCGGCTGTGCCGACCCGCGCCGTTCCAAGGACGACGATTCCCGCGCGACCGACGAGCGAATCGAGCGAAACCGCCTGCGATTCATCACGTGGGAGTATCTTCAGCAACAGGAAGCCTCCCCAGCGAAGCACCGGGATCGCCGCTAGGAAAGAACCGCATCCGGCGATCAGCGCCGGAAAAAGATTACCGGACAGGTAACGCGCAAGCGCCTGGATCACGAAACCGGCGATTCCGAACG
>JAIRZC010000112.1 GCA_031267455.1 Accumulibacter sp.
TGAACGCGAGGATTTTCACGAACGGGTTTTTCGCCTTGCGTGAATCATTCGGATCAAAGCTGATAAACATCGTTTTCTCCCGTTCCGGTCATCGCCATGTCAACCGCCTTTTTTGTCAGATGCGGCGCGAAAAGAGTAATGAAATCGTATTCGAACTGGCGAAGGTAGATGCCTCGGCGCAAACCGATCCGCGTTGTATTGATCCCGAACAGGTCGATGGCGTCGATTGCCTCCAGGCCCGCGTCGCGGTCCGCGTCGTAGGCCATCCGCGCGATGATGCCAAGGCCGAGACCGAGCTTGACGTAGGTCTTGATGACGTCCGCGTCGATTGCGGACAGGACGATATTGGGCGACAGGCGCGCGCGCTCGAAAGCGCGGTTGATCAACGAGCGTCCGGTAAAGGCGGGATCGTAGGTGATCAGGGGCCAGCGCGCCAGCGCAAAAAGCGAGATCGGGTTTTCGTCGAGTATCGGGTGCACTTTCGGCGCGACGACGCAATGTCCCCATTGGTAGCAGGGCAGCATGAGGAGCTGCGGACAACGATCGAGCGATTCCGTCGCGATGGCGATGTCGGCTTCGCCTTTGATCGTCCATTCGGCAATCTGCGGCGGGCTCCCCTGACGCATCGACAAATGGACATCCGGGTAGCGTTCGACGAATTCCTTGACGACGGTCGGCAGGGCGTAGCGAGCCTGTGTGTGCGTCGTCGCGACCACGAGACTGCCGGAATCTCCTCCGGAAAACTCTTCTCCGACCCGTCGAATGTTCTCGGCTTCGCCGAGGATGCGCTCGGCGAAGCCGATCACGCGCCTGCCCGGCTCGGTGATCCCCGTCAGGCGCTTTCCATTGCGTTCGAAAATGATGATGCCCAACTCGTCTTCGAGCTGCCGTATCTGTTTGGAAACACCGGGCTGCGAGGTATACAACGCTTCGGCGGCGTCGGAAACATTCAGGCCGCTCTGCGCCACCTTGGCGAGATATCGGAGTTGCTGGAGTTTCATTTCATCATTTAATAACCGATTGATCTAAGAATCTAACTTAATATTCTTTTCATATCAAGTTTACGATTGCTACCATTGCCGCTTTGCCGCCTGAAAGTCGGCCTATAAATTCAAGGAATGCCATGTACCGCTACGACGCTGTCGATCATAAGCTTTTAAAAGAGCGCGTCGCCCAGCATCGCGGTCAGATCGAGCGCAATCTTACGGGATTGCTTTCCGACGAGGAGCTGCGACCGATCCGCCTGCAAAACGGCTTGTATATCGAACGCCACGCTCCGATGCTCAGGGTCGCTGTTCCCTATGGGCAGCTTTCTTCGAACCAGCTGCGAAAACTCGCGGAAATTTCGCGTCGCTACGACCGCCGTTCCGGGCATTTCACGACGCGACACAATATGCAATTCAACTGGCCGGGATTCAAGGAGACGCCCGATATTTTAGAAGAACTTTCGACGGTCGACATGCACGCAATACAGTCGTCCGGAAGTTGTATCCGAAACATCACCACGGATCCTTTTGCCGGAGTCGCGCCCGACGAGCGCGAGGACCCGCGCCCGTATTGTGAAATATTGCGCCAGTGGTCGACTTTCCATCCGGAATTCACTTTCCTTCCGCGCAAATTCAAGATCGCCGTTTCCGGGAGCGCGGACGACCGCGCCGTCATCCGTTTGCACGATCTCGGCCTGGAGGCGATCAAAAACGACGCGGGGGAAACGGGGTTCCGTGTTTTTTCGGGCGGCGGGATGGGACGCGCGCCGATGATCGGACAGGTCGTTCGCGAGTTTTTGCCGCGCAAGCATCTGCTTTCCTACGCCGAAGCGCTGCTCCGCGTCTATAACCGCCACGGGCGACGCGACAGCCTCTACAAGGCGCGAATCAAGATCCTCGTCGCCGCGCTGGGCGTCGGTGAATTCACGCGTCAGGTCGAGAGCGAATGGGCTTATTTGAAAGACGGCCCCTCGACGCTGACCGACGCTGAATTCGAGCGAATTTCCCGGCATTTCGCGCCGCCGCCCTACGAAAACCTGACCGACGATGTTTCTTTATTCACGGGGGAGACTGAAGAAGCTTTCACTTCGTGGATCGAGAATAATGTTTTTCCGCACAAGGTTCCGGGTTACGCCGCGGTCGTCGTTTCGCTCAAGGCCCCCGGACATCCTCCCGGCGATATCACGGATGTCCAGATGGACGCCCTCGCCGACATCGCCGACCGTTTTGGCTTCGGTGAATTGCGCGTTGGGCACGAGCAGAACCTCGTCCTTTCCGATGTTCGCCGCCGCGACCTTCCTTCCCTCCGGGAAGCCCTCTTCCCTTTAGGACTCGCGACACCGACCGTCGGCCTTCTGACCGACATGATCTGCTGTCCCGGCGGCGATTATTGCAATCTCGCCAACGCGCGTTCGCTGCCTCTGGCCAAGGCGATCCAGGAAAAATTCGACGATCCGCGCCGCCTTTGCGCGCTCGGAAAAATCTCGCTCAATATTTCGGGATGCATGAATTCCTGCGCCCATCACCATGTGGCGAATATCGGAATCCTGGGGGTCGACAAGAACGACAAGGAATATTATCAAGTCTCCCTCGGCGGGCGGCAGGGAAACCGCGCGAAGATCGGCCGCGTCATCGGTCCGGCTTTTCCGCCCGGCGAGATACCCGGTGTCGTCGAATCGTTGATCGAGGTCTTCATCGAAAATCGTCGACCCTCCGAAACCTTCATCGACGCCTTCGAGCGCCTCGGCGTCGAACCTTTCCGCGCGCGCGCCTACAAGGGGCGCGACAAAAGTAAACTGGCGCAAACCGACGAGATGTCCCATGCCTGAAATCATCAAGGATGACCGTGTCGTCGACGACCCTTGGCAGGCGCTGAGGCTCGGAGAAGGTCAATCGCCCGAAACGCTCGCCCTGCCGCCGGAGCCGACGCTTTTTCCGCTGTCGGTCTGGAAGGCGCGCAAAGGGGAACTTCTGTCTCGCGCAAGGACCGCCGGCGTCTGGCTTGCAAGCCATGAGGCCCCGGAAGAGATCGCGGACGATATCGGAAGGCTCGGAATCATTGGAATCGATTTTCCGAAGTTCTTCGACGGTCGGGGGTATTCGAGCGCCCGCCTCTTGCGCGAGCGCTTTCATTTCAAGGGGGAAATCCGCGCGATCGGCGATGTCCTGCAGGATCAGCTCTTTTTGATGAAACGCTGCGGTATCGACGCTTACGCCGTGCGCCCCGACAAGGATATTCGCGCCGCGCTCGCCGGCCTTTCCGGTTTTGGCGAAACGTATCAGGCCGATGTCGACCAGCCGTTTCCGCTCTTTCGCCGCCGCCCCGTCTGAGCGCGCGATGAACGCTGATCGCGACGATTTGATTTCCGTCCGGGGGAAAACCCTCGAGGTCGAAAGCTTGATACGGAAAATCGCGATGGATTACTCGCCCGCCGCGTTCGCCAGCAGTTTCGGCGTGGAAGATATGTTGTTGACCGACATCATCCTCGGAACAAACGCGCCGATCGAAATCTTTTCGATCGACACGGGCCGGCTTCCGCGGGAAACCCACGATCTGATCGCGAAGGCGCAAACACGTTACGGCGTCCGGATCAAGGTCTATTTTCCGCGTTGCGAGCTTATCGAGGCCTATGTGCTCGAAAACGGGATCAACGCTTTTTACGACACGGTCGAACTGCGCGAAACCTGTTGCCGCATCCGTAAAGTCGAGCCTTTGCGGCGCGCGCTCATCGGGAAAAAAGCCTGGATCACCGGTCTTCGCGCGGAACAGTCGAGGACGCGCGGCCTGCTTCGAATCGAGGACTTTGATGAGGACAATGGACTGAAAAAATTCAATCCGCTGCTCAACTGGACGGAAAAGGAAGTTTGGGCTTATATCCGGGAAAAACGGGTCCCTTACAACGCGCTGCACGACCGTTTTTATCCGAGTATCGGCTGCGCGCCCTGCACGCGGAGCGTTACCGTCGGTGAAGACGCGCGTTCCGGCCGCTGGTGGTGGGAGGACTCGACGAACAGGGAATGCGGCCTCCATGTGAAAGGTATTTAACGCGAACTTCCCGTATGGCGTATCGATGACAAGGTATTTTTCCCACCTCGACTGGCTCGAATCCGAAGCGATTCACATCCTGCGCGAAGTCGCCGGTCAGTGCGCCAATCCTTCACTGCTCTTCTCGGGCGGGAAGGATTCGCTGTGCATACTGCGAATCGCCGAAAAAGCCTTCCGCCCCGGAAGATTCCCTTTTCCGCTGTTGCACATCGACACCGGACACAACTACAGGGAAGTGGTCGATTTTCGCGACAGGCGAGCCATCGAGCTTGGCGAACGCCTGATCGTGCGATCCGTCGAAGATTCGATACGGCGCGGCGCCGTCGTTTTAAAATCGCCGGACGAATCGCGCAATAAACATCAGTCGGTGACGCTGCTCGAAGCCATCGACGAATTCGGCTTTGACGCGTGCATCGGCGGCGCGCGGCGCGACGAGGAAAAAGCGCGCGCCAAGGAGCGCATTTTCTCCTTCCGCGATGAATTCGGCCAGTGGGACCCCAAGAACCAGCGCCCCGAACTCTGGGACCTTTACAACGCCCGCCGTTTCAATGGCGAAAACATGCGTGTCTTTCCGATCTCGAACTGGACAGAATTCGATGTCTGGCAATATATCGCGCGCGAACGGCTCGAACTGCCCTCGATCTATTACGCGCACTCGCGCCGCGTCGTCCGGCGCGGCGGCGCGCTCCAGCCCGTTACCGATATCACGCCGGCGCTTCCCGGCGAAACGGTCGAAATCCTGAGCGTTCGCTTCAGGACGGTCGGCGACATCACTTGTACCGCGCCGGTCGAGTCGCAAGCCGATACCGTCGAAAAAGTCCTCTCCGAAACGGCTGGGACAAGGATCACGGAACGCGGCGCGACGCGCCTCGACGACCAGACTTCCGATGCGTCAATGGAACAACGAAAAAAGGAAGGCTATTTCTGAATTCCACCGATCTTCCACCCTTCGACACGCTCAGGATACCGAAAGAAACTCCCATGCCCGACAACGCCGCGATCGACAACGGACTTCTCCGCTTTCTTACCTGCGGGAGCGTCGACGACGGGAAAAGCACCCTGATCGGACGCC
>JAIRZC010000132.1 GCA_031267455.1 Accumulibacter sp.
CAGCGCCATTCCGAGTATCCTCGATGCGCGGAAGAATATCGTAAGGATACCCGCCGATTGTTCCCGGGCACACAAGAGCAGTGTCATGAAGCCGATGCTCAGGCCCATATGCCGGAAATGTCCGAAAATCGGTGGATGTCTCCAGTCATCGTACCACTCGGCGTTGAAATACATCGTCAGAAGGATATTGACGATGCAGAGGCCAGCGCCGATCCTGAGGAAAACGAGCGTTTGCGGAAACTCACGCAACGCGCGCGCGATCAGGAGGACGGCGATCGGGAGGACGAACCAATGCGCATCGACGGCGAGCGCAGGAAAGAACTCGCCCGATCGCGCGTCGGCGAAAACGGCCCAAACGGCGAACAGCGCAAAGAGCGCCAGTGATTTTTTCGAGACGACGAGTTCGTATTGCGCGGAAAGAACACAAAGATAGGCGACCAGCGCGTAAAAGAGCGGCGACGCAAGGCCATTGAAAAGCGTCCGCGCGTGACTGCTCCAGGAAAACCAGAGCAGAGCGAATGCGCCGAAAACGACGAATGCTTTCCTGAGAGGAAAACGATTTACGATCAAATCGATCATCCCGAAAACCGCAGTCTCAGGCGAATTCCGGCGGGATCGACGCCTTCAGTATCACTCGCCCGCCCTTCCCGCGCGAGAGCCACCACACAGCGCCCTTATCCACGTGCCAGACATCCTCCCGGCCTGAGAGGAGGAAAGCAACTGTCTGGCCGAACAGAGGCTGGTGGCCTACGGCGACGACGGTTGCATCCGCCGACGCAACCGTCCAGCCTACCGCGAGGAGAATCCGGGTGACGTCGCTTTCTCCGCCAAGCCGTTTATCGATTTCAATTGCATGTCCGAGCGTTTCCGCTGTCTGGCGGCAACGCAACGCGGGACTCGCAAGAACGCGCAAACCTCCTGGGGCGCGCGCTCGTATCCATTCGGCAATCCGGCGCGCTTGCCGTTCGCCGCGCTCGGTCAGGCGGCGCTCCATGTCCGGCCAATCGTCTTCGGCCTCGGCGTGACGCCATAAAAGTAGATTCATCGTAAAACCGACTCCGGCGGGGAACCCCGCCCTTCAGGAGATGGGAGTTCAAGCCGCGCGAAAACGGGCGCGTGGTCGGAAGGGCGTTCGCGTCCTCGCATCTCGCGATCGATCCCGGCGGACGAACAGCATTCGGCCAGGGGATCAGACAAAAGAATGTGATCGATGCGCACGCCGAGGTTTCTCCGAAAGCTCAGCATCCGGTAATCCCACCAGGTAAAGCTTCTCGCGGGCTGTTCGAAAAGGCGGAAACTATCTTTGAAGCCAAGGCCTAAAAGGCGCCCGAAAGCCCTGCGTTCGGGCTCCGAGCAGAGGATTTGATCTTTCCACACGGAAGGATCGTGGACATCGCGATCTTCGGGCGCGATATTAAAGTCGCCGGAAATCGCCAGACGCGGATGACGAGCAAGCTCGTCGCCAAGCCATTCTTCCAGCCCCCTCAACCATGAGAGCTTATAGTCGTATTTGTCGCTCCCGACGTACTGCCCGTTCGGAAAGTAGGCGCAGAAGACCCGAATGCCCTCGACCGTCCCGGCGACCAAGCGTTTCTGGGTATCCGAATGGAAGGGATTGTCGCAAACGACATCGCGGATCGGAGAGCGCGATAAAAGGGCGACTCCGTTGTAGGTTTTCTGTCCGGAAATCGCGCACGAATAACCGGCATCCTCGATCTCGGCATACGGAAAATTGCGGTCTTCGAGTTTCGTTTCCTGCAAGCAGACGATATCCGGCCGGGTGTCGCGCAGCCAGTCCAGCAGCTGCGCGAGGCGGACTTTGAGCGAATTGACGTTCCATGAAGCGATTTTCATTGCGCGGAGGAAAAATTCGTTTCCGTCAGGGAAGGATTGGCGGACGAAACTTCGGTTCGCGGGTAGCCGGCAAGGTCAAGCATCTCGTTCCACATGTTTTTCTCGAATCCGACGAGCTTTTGCGTTCCGACGGTCAGGAGTGGGATAGTCGGCGTACTGCTTCCGATTTGTCGCGCCGTTTTTTGAAAATCTTCTTCGGAGAGTTTATCGAGAGCGATTTCCGTAAAGGGAGCGTGCCGTGCCGCGAGAAAGGCGCGCGCATTGGCGCAGCTTTCTCCGCAATCTGTCGTCGAATAAAATTTCACCGGGTATTTTTCAGCGGCGACTCGCGTGGCGTAAGGCAGGTTTTCCAGGGACGAAGTTTTTTTGGACGGCTCTTCACGAGTGTCGATGGGCACTGGATTTTTCGCGCCCGCCGGAGGCGTCTGGTCGGAATAAACGGTTCTTCCGGTAGCCGGGTCTTCCCAGCGGTAGGCAGCCTGCGCGCAGGCATTCATTGCCGAGAGAAAGCCAATCGAGAGCAAAAAGCGATGAAGCATGCGGAATCCTCCCACTCATTGCGTTCATGAGTCGTCCGCGCAAGTCTCTGCGCGGAAGGACATCGCCGACTGCGGGCGATTCAAAAACAAAATCACAGCGTGATCTTAGCATCTATTCCGTAATGGCGGAGCAGCGCGTCGGGCAAGGGGTCCCTGCCGCGAAACGCGCGGAAGCATTCGATCGCGGGTCGGCTGCCACCGACCGAGAGGATTTCATCGAGAAAACGCTGTCCCGTCGCCGGGTCGAAGGGATTGCCCGCCTCTTCGAAAGCAGCGTAGCAGTCAGCGGAGAGTACTTCGGCCCATTTATAGCTGAAATACCCGGCGGCGTAGCCGCCGGCGAAGATATGCGAAAAACCGTTCGGAAAACGCTGCCATTTCGGCGGAAAGACGACGGCGATTTCATCGCGGATTTCGTCGAGGAGTTCGAGGGCGCTCTTTTTGCCGGAGGGGTCGAAATCCGAGTGCAGGCGCAGGTCGAAAAGCGCGAATTCGATCTGTCGAAGCATCGATAGCCCGCTCTGGAAATTTCGCGCCGCGAGCATTTTTTCAAAGAGTGCAAGCGGAAGAGGTTCGCCCGTATCGACGTGCGAGCTCATCTCGCGGACGACGCGCCATTCCCAGCAATAGTTTTCCATGAATTGCGAGGGAAGCTCGACGGCGTCCCACTCGACGCCGTTGATCCCCGAAACATCCAAGTCTTCCATCCGCGTCAGGAGATGGTGCAGGACATGACCGGTCTCGTGGAAAAGCGTGATCACATCGTCATGCGTCAGTGTCGCGGGCCGTATCCGCCCGTCTTTGCCGCGGACGGGGCGCGAGAAATTGCAGTTGAGATAGGCGACGGGCGTCTGGATTCCACCGTCGATGCGGCGGCGCGTGATCGCTTCATCCATCCACGCGCCGCCGCGCTTGGTCTCGCGCGCGTAAAGGTCGAGGTAGAAGCGCCCGATGAGGATACCGTTCGAGTCTTCGAGCCTGAAAAAGCGAACATCCTCGTTCCACGCGGGCGCGGCATCGCGAACGATACGGATCGTGTAAAGCATCTC
>JAIRZC010000009.1 GCA_031267455.1 Accumulibacter sp.
ATGGCCGAAAGGGGAAGCGACAAACCAGTCAGGAAAAAATTCAAGCCCTCTCCGATCGGCTACTTTCATGTGAATCGACCCACCTCGCATATCGTGGAACTAAACAACTAAGAGGGCGAGCTACAGCCAGATCGCATTCTTCCCCGTCGGTGCGATGCCCGCGTGATAGGCGACGGAGAAATCGCCTTGTGCGGAAAGCCATTGGGCTTCCTCAGGGTAGCGCGACAAATGTTTGAGGTTGCGTTGCCGGTGGAAGCGGTCGAGGCCGCGCCGGTGGATGCGGATGTCGGCGAGGTCGATGAGACCGAGCGCGTCTTGCGGGGTGCGCACGATATTGCCCAAGTGCAAGGAACGGAAGTAGATGCCGAGGATGTGCAGGCGAGCGACGAAATTGCCGAGTTGTCGGCGCAAACGCACCGCTTCCGCCTCGTCGATGCCTTGCTGGAGCAGGCTGCGCAGGGTCTGGCCGGGCAGGGGGTAATAGTGCACGGCGTCGCGTGCGATTGAGGTGATGCGGTAGAGGGCGATGACTTCGGGGCAGGGAATGCGATGGGTGGCCAGCGCACGGCAGTTGTCGGCGAAGCGCTGCGCATAGGGTGACCATAGCGCCGAGGAAAACAGGCGTTTGCGGCGGAAGAATTTGAGGTAGCTACCGTCGGGGAGCAGCAGCACCTTGGTGCCATGGGCATCGGCTTCGATGATCTGCGCGCCGCCGGTCATCATCTGAAGGCTGGTGTGATCGAGGCGGATCAAGAAGGCATTTCCTTCAGCTTCCGCATCTCACCGGCGTGTCTTCGACCCGCGCCCGTTGCAGCAGCAGGTCGAGCAGCGGCCAGGCGCGCTGTGCGAGATTGACGACGGCGGTTTGCAAGCGCGCGATGGCTTCGGGCAACTGTGCGGCGGAACGATGCCTTTGATGTCGTCGGGGTCTTTGCCGAGCGCGCCGAGGAGTTGCCGGGCGGCCTCGCCGAACATGACGACACCCGCGCGGACACTGGATTTGAAGGTGATCAGCACGGTACGCCCGCATGCGTCTTCGGGGAGATGCGCCAGCCATTTGATTTCGTCGCCCAAGGGGGCGTAGCCATAGCGGGGAGATGAAGGGAGGAAACCTCGAGAGGGAAATCGAGCCGGGACAGCAGGCATCCGCTCAGGATGAGGCAGCCGTTCGGCCGCGGTGCTGGTCGCGCCGATGAGGCGCGTAGTTCGTGAGGGAAATTCTGGGAACGCGCCGGGCTGGAGACGGACGCGTGGAGGGGACGGGGAGTTAGGCGGCCAAGTAAGTGCAGGAATCATGCCAAAAGCATTCCCGGCGCGCGCCGGGAGGGCCGGAAAGCGGGGATGGCGGAGTGGCGTTTTTCTCCCGTCAGGGGCGGAAAGCGTATTCATTCAACCATCGTATCATGACAAAAAAAGGGGAAGAAGAAAATGGTCGCGTTTTCCAGGTTTTTGTAGTTTATGAGTTCGTTTTTATTGATTAAAATTTGTAGGACAAAAAATTCCCCGGAGGCCTTCGAATATTCCACAAAGGCTCACGGAAACCCCTGCATCCCTTCGAAGGCGAAGGGACGGCAATGGCCTTTGGATATTTTCTCGTTTGATAAGAAAAACCGCAGGCGCTTGCTGTCCCCTTTCCCACTTTGAGGGAAGCGTAGACGGCTCCCGTTCCCGTCATTCCCGCGCCGGGTATCGGTCAGGGAGCGTGGAAGCCGGGTTCCCGGTTCTACTCGCGCTTTTTTTTCGGCAGGCGCAAAAGTTGCGCGATTTCCGGCCCTCGCATCAAATGCACCTTGTATTGCCGCGCGTATTCTTCGGCGTTTTCGCTCGGCGCGTTGATGCAGACATAACGGACTTCCTGCGCTTTTCCCGCGTCGCGCGTCGCGACGAGTTCCCGCAGTACTTCCTGACCGTGGCTCGCGGCTTTCCAACGGCGGCAGTTGACGAGGGTAAGACGTCCATTTTTCGCGAGTTCGAAATCCGCTGGTCCCCTGCCTTGCCTGACTTCGTAAGCCTCACGGCGGAAAGCTTCCTCAATCAACGCGAAAAAATCTTTTCGGGACATCGCCAAAACTTCCCCGACCGTCTTTTCGACCCGTGCGGCGCTCGGCAAATTGCGCCGCTTCCAGAGCGAGATGAAACCGGTAAGAACAAAAGACAGGGAAAGGAGTATCAGCAGGATACGGAATTTTTCCAGGATTTCCAGATAGGAGAGACCGTACAGGAACGCGAAGATCAGAAAGCTGATCCAGCACGGCGAGCGCGTCAGGAGCGAGAAAAGTGATTTTTCGGGCATCCGGATTCCGGATGTTTTTCGTTTTTGCACGAAGCGATCCCCTTCGTTGTTTTTTTACAAGAGTCCTCGGCCCGCCGGACGAAACGGCATGAATTCACGCGGTTTTTCATATTATCGTTTTCAGGAACGCAAAGCCGCGCTCCGCCCTGAAGGTCCGAAAAAAGGCCGAAGGGGGTATTTTATCCCCGATTTTCCCGCAGGCGAATCCTGCCAGCCCTACCAGCCGTCCCGAAGCGTTTTTTCCGCCCAAAAGAGCGCGGCGATTGTTTTTCCATCCGTGATTTCACCTTGGCGAAAGGCCTGTAGCGCGGCGGTAAGCGAAAGGACTTCGAGGTCGATGAATTCGCCGGGGTCGAGCTGCTGGGCCGATTCGCGACATAGACCGCGCGCGAGAAATATTTCGACGCGCTCGTCGGAATAACCGATACAGGAATTGACCCTTCCGACCCGACGCCATTCATTTGCGCTGTAGCCAGTTTCCTCGATCAATTCGCGCTTGGCCGTCGCAAGAATCTCTTCGCCGGGTTCGATCTTTCCGGCAGGCAATTCGAGAAAGACGCGGCGCAGCGGATAGCGGAATTGGCGCTCGAAAATCAACTCACCACCATCGAGTACCGGAATGATGATGACTGCGCCCGGGTGGCGGATATATTCCCGGATACTTTCGCCGCCATCCGGAAGGCGAACCCTGTCTTTCAGTACCGTGAGCACCCTTCCCTGAAAAACCACTTCACTTTCTATCTTTGTTTCGCGCAGGTGCGAATGAGCTTCCGATACGTTCATCGTAATACCAACCTCGGGTTGAAACCCCGCCTTTCAAGGGCGGTAGAAACCTGCCCCGGCTTTTGGGCCGGGATTTCAGGCGACCGTTTCGGGGGGCGATGGAAGCACCTTCCAAAACACGAGGGATCGACAGGCATTCAAGCCTGTTGCTGAGTTCTTGCTCAAAAACACTTTCTGGCAGGAAATGTCCGTCGAAATAATCCGGCATGGGCAATATCGGTACCTTTGTAGCTCGCGTTTAAGGCTACGAGGGCGGATTACAAATTCCTCGGGGTTTGCAATGTTCGCATATTTTTCGGGCCGCGGGGGGAAAATCGCATTTCATCGAAATCAGAGGCCCTCCGGGAATTACATGAAAATCGATCGCGAGAGGGTTTCGACACAAAGAAACATCAGCGTGTTCGGAAAAACGCCGAGCCAGGCGATCCCAAGCGCGTTCGCCGCCGCGAGTGCTTTCAGGGCCACCGGCGCCCCGGCGTTTTCGCCACACCCGGAGTGGGGGGCAGGATCGAAGTAGAGGTGCTTGATTATACGCAGGTAGTAAAACGCGCCGAGAAGCGAGAAAAAAGCGGCGAACACGGCAAAACCGGGACGCCCCGCGGCAATAGCCGCGACGAGTACCGAAAACTTGGCGAAGAATCCCGCGAAAAATGGAATTCCCGCCATCGAGAACATCAGTGCCGCCAGCGATGCCGCGAGGAGCGGGCTTCTTGCGGATAGACCCGAGAGAGCCGAGATTTCGCCCTCACCTTCTGAACGAGGTTGTAGCCACAGTATCCCAAACGCGCCGAGACTCGAAAGCGCGTAAGTGAGTACGTAGAACATCGACGCCGAATAGGCGTTTATCATATTTTCCGCGTTTCCGCCGACGATTCCCGATGATAAGCCGAACAAAACGAATCCCATGTGCGCGATCGACGAATAGGCCAGCATTCGCTTGATGTTCGTTTGCGCGATCGCGGCGACGTTTCCCAGCGCGATCGAAAGCATGGAAATCACAAGAAGCATCGTCTGCCAATCTTGCGACAGGGGAGCGAGCGCGCTTATCAGCGCGCGGACGGAAAAGCCGAAAACGGCGATTTTCGGCGCGCTTGCGACCAGGATCGCTACCGGCGTCGGCGCGCCGTGGTAGACATCGGGTACCCACAGATGGAAAGGCGCCGCGCCGAGTTTGAAGGCGATTCCGGCGACCAGAAAAACGAGTCCGAAAACGGCGATTGCGCGCCCTCCCCGTGGTGAGAGGAGTCGGGACGCGACCGTCGCGATTTCGAGGCTTCCCGTCGCGCCGTAGATCATTGAAATCCCGTAGAGCAACAGACCGGACGCAAGCGCGCCGAGGACGAAGTATTTCATTCCCGCTTCGGTGGCAAAGGTCGAATCGCGGTCGAGGGCGACGAGCGCGTAGACCGAGAGAGAGAGCAGTTCCAGTCCGAGGGTCAGCGTGATGAAGTGGCAGGCCGAGAGGATGACCATCATGCCGAGCGTCGAGAAAAGCGCCAGCGCGTAGAACTCCGCTTTCGCGAGCGCGGGCTTTTCGGAAAGCCGCGCGCTGGAATAGAAGAAAGCCAGGCTGACCATCAGGGTAATCGCCAGTTTCAAAAGGGTGGCCATCGGGTCGACAACGAACATGTTTGAAAAGGTACGCAAGGCCGTCATGGAAGCGCCCGAGGCGCAGGCCAGCGCCGCCGACCCGAAAAGGGCGATCTGCGCGAGGGCATGCGCCGTTTTGCAGGCCGTCTTCGCGCCCTTTTTTTCGACGGCAAGATCGACAAGGAGGATCAGGCAGATCATGAAAAGCAGGAATGTTTCCGCAGCGGCGAGCCGGAAATCGGGCCATGCGAAGCGTATTTCCGCGAGTGTCATGATCGTTCCGTCAAAAAAACTTGCTTGCGGCGGCGTGGCGCAGCAGATCTTCGACCGACGCGCGCATGATTTCGACCAGCGGCTGCGGATAGAGTCCAATTCCCAGCGTACCAAGCGCCAGGAGAAGAAGGACAAGGAATTCGCGCGCGTCGACGTCGCGCGCGGTGGAAATCGCCGGATTCGCCACATCACCGAAGATTACGCGCTGGTACATCCGGAGCGTATAGGCCGCGCTGAGGATCAATGTCAGCGAGGCCGCCAACGCGGCCCAGAAGTTGTATTC
>JAIRZC010000022.1 GCA_031267455.1 Accumulibacter sp.
CAGGGCGTTTCCGAACAGCTTCCAAACCCTCGAGCTGTTGAATACTCGACTCGTCGTAGGCAGGCAATTTCTCGTTTTCAGTCATGTTTCAATCCACGCGCGTAGTTAGCCCCCTGGCGGGGGAAGTTCCAACCGGAGTTAGTTTCGCTGAAATATCCGTGTGTTTCACGTGGAACACGTATCGCACACTTTAAATACGCATTGGCATCACGACGTACTTGAAAGTATCGTCGCCCGGAATCGACAAAAGCGCGCTCGACCCCGCATCGTTGAAACTCCATTCGACGAAATCCGTTACCATATTACTTAGGACATCGATCAAATAGATCACGTTGAAACCGACGTCGACCGGGTCACCTTCGTAAGTGATTTCGATTTCATCCTGCGCTTCCTCCTGGTCAGCATTTGCGGTCAAAATCTTCAGACTTCCCGAGGAAAGTACCAAGCGAACTCCGCGAAACTTATCGCTGGTCAAAATCGACGCCCTGAGCAACGATTGATAAAAAAGAACTCGGTCGATGGAAAGCTTGTTCTTCAGTTCTCCCGGTATCACGCGTTCGTAATCGGGAAATTTTCCATCGATCAATTTTGAAAAGAGGCTAACGCGTCCGAATTGAAAACGTACCTGATTCGGAGTAAGTTCGATGAGCAATTCATCGTCGCTGTCCGATAAAAGGCGGCTGAGTTCAAGAACCGTTTTGCGCGGAAGGATCAATTCCTGACGCGGAATCTCGCTCTCGCTTTCAATTTGCATTTTCGCGTAGGCGAGCCGGTGACCATCAGTCGCAACCGCGCGGATATCCCGGCCCTCGACGAGGAGCAAAAGACCATTCAGATAGTAGCGGACATCCTGAGCGGCCATTGAAAACTGCGTCATATTCAAAAGATATTTGAACTGCTTTTGAGAAACCGAGAGTTTCCTGAGTTCGCCCTCCGACAAAAGCATACGAGGAAAATCCTCCGCCGGCAGGGTCTGAAGCGTAAACCGGCTTTTTCCCGCCTTTAATTGCAAACGCCCATTATCGAGGCTCAGGCTCGTTTCCAACCCTTCCGGCAAGGAACGCAGAATATCCAGAAGCTTCCTTGCGCTGACGGTGATGGCGCCATCTTCTCCATCCCCTCGTGCGTCATCGGTGAAAGTCATGATCTGAATTTCAATATCGGTCGCAAGGAAAGTCAGTGCGTTTCCTTTCTTATCAAGCATCACATTGGAGAGAATCGGCAAAGTATGCTTTTTTTCAACAATCCCGGAAACAGATTGCAGGGGCGCCAAAAGCTTATCCCTCTCAGTTTTTATTAGAAACATATCTATAAACCCTTAAAAGAATATATCGAGGACAATCCTGTGGAAAAATGTAAATTTTGAATAATTTTCAAGTACTTTCTCTCGAATTTTGCGAAAAATAAGCGCTGTATCGGCTTGTGGAAAAAAAAGAACAAATTTTCAGAAGCTGTGAAAAAAGGGAGTTATCAACACACGACCAACATAACAATGAACAGTTTTTCAACAAATCGGAAGAGAGATTCTGGCGCGCTGGGCAAATCATCCTTTTAACACCTGGGTTAATACGTGGACGTCGTGGTTCAGTTTTTCCTCCTTGGCGCGCAGTGACTCGATCGTTCGGATCGCGTGCAGAACCGTTGTATGGTCCCTTCCGCCAAAAGCTTCACCGATCATGGGGTAGCTTGAAGATGTGAGGTTTTTGGCGAGCCACATCGCGATCTGCCGGGGGCGGACGATCTGGCGGTTACGTTTTCTCGAAAAGAGATCGCCGACCTTGATTTTAAAGTAGTCCGCGACAGTCTTCTGGATATTATCGATGGTAATCTGGCGGTTGACGGCGTCGATCGAATTCTTGAGCGCCTCTTTGGAGAGGTCAAGATCGATTTTCCGGCCCAGATAGCTTGAGTGGGCATAGACGATTTTTAATGCGCCTTCGAGTTCCCTGACGTTGGATCGTTTGTGTTTTGCGATGTAAAAAGCGGACTCGTCATCGAGGTCGATTGATTCGATTTCGGCTTTTTTCTTGAGGATGGCAACGCGCATTTCCAATTCAGGAGGTTCAATCTGGACTGTCAGTCCCTGGTCGAAACGGGTGATCAGTCGGTTTTCGAGACCGCTTATATCTTTCGGATAGGTATCGCAACTGATGACGATCTGCTTTTTTGACTCGATTAGCGCATTGAATACAAAAAAGAATTCTTCTTGCGTACGGGTTTTCCCGTTGAAGAACTGAATGTCGTCGAGCAGGAGGACATCAAGCGAACGATAGTAATGTTTGAAAGCGTCAAAAGAATTCGCCTGATAGGCGCGCACGAGATCCGAGTAATAATTTCCAGCATGGACATAGCGGACAACCGATTTCCGATTTTTCTGGAATATCCGGTTTCCGATCGCATGAATCATGTGCGTCTTTCCAAGGCCAGTACTACCATAGATAAAAAGCGGGTTGTACGCGGATGCACCGGCGTTGGAAGCAACCTGGATCGCGGCGGCGCGCGCGAAATCGTTTGCTTTGCCGACAATCAGGTTTTCGAAGGTAAAGCCGGGCTCAAGGTGGGTCTTCTGATAATGGGGATTTACCGTCGGCGGGGGTTCGGAGGGAAAGAAATCGCCAGGATTGGACGCACCAAGCGGAGCGAGCGCGGCGGAAGAGGAGTTTTTAGAAAAACTCTGGAAAGACGCCGTCGTTTCGGCGGGCGCTTTGCCAACGGAAAGCGAAAGACTGACGGGGGGCGAGAAATAGGCGCCGGCAATTTCCTCGATCCGGGAGAAATAGCATTCCCTGACGCGATTGAGGATGAAATTATTCGGAGCAAGGAGGCATAATTCCCCAGTGATGCCGCTCTTGTCTTCGATTCGAAGCGGGCGGATCCAAGTGTTGAACTGCTGCGGAGGCAGTTCTTGTTCGAGTCGTCTTAGGCAGGAAGACCAGAAGTTATCCATCGCGGCGTTTTTGGGGACACACAAAATGCTTTTTCAGCGAAAGCGACTTCTGAAAAGCGCGGGTTGAAAATATTGGGTCAATAATGCAAGAGCCAGTCAGGCTTGGCCAAATCGACTGCGGGGAAACGATCCACTATCCCGGCTATTCATTGCGAATGGAGCGGCAGCTCACGCAAAATCCTTGAAAAACTTCTTTCGTCTTTCTTTCGATTCGACTTATCAAGTCCGACAGCTTCCTTGGGATTTTACTCTTTTGAAAGAGAGTTATCCACAGATTCGAGACTTTTCATGGAGCTTGACAAATGATGCCGAGCCATAGTCTAATCCCCAGTTTGTTTCGCAATGATTTCAGGGGTCTTATAATGAAACGCACCTACCAGCCCTCGGTGATTCACCGCAAGCGCACGCACGGATTTCGGGCGCGCATGGCAACCCGCGGCGGTCGCGCCGTGATTCGCGCCCGCCGTGCCAAAGGACGCCGCCGCCTGGCTGTTTGAAAGTGACCGGAGCGCAAGATGGGCGGCCATGGTTTGGTCAGACGTTTCCCAGGAACAGCCGATTGACGAGAACGGATGATTTTTCATCCATTTTCAGCACTAGAAAAGCAATAAAGAGCGCTCACTTCCTGTTGCATTATCGCTTCCGCCGCCAAGGGGAAAACGCCAGGCTGGGCGTTGTCGTCGCCAAACGGCTCGTGCGGCGCGCGGTCGACAGAAACCTCTTGCGTCGCCTTGCCCGCGAAAACTTTCGCAAGGTGCGTACCGGTCTTGATTCGCGCGACTTGGTTCTAAGACTTGTTTTGAACCCCGGGGACCTTGGTCGACTAGCCCTTGGAAAAGAGATTGGGACTTTGCTTGACCGGATGCGGATTCGTTGATCCGATGGACATGTTATTACTGAGTTTGATACGTTTTTACCAATACTGTATAAGCCCGATGCTGGGTCGGCAATGCCGCTTCGTCCCGAGTTGTTCGGAATATACCGCCGAGGCCATCGGAAAATACGGCGCGCTCAAGGGCATGTACTACGGCATCAAGCGTGTTACTCGTTGCCACCCATGGAATCCGGGAGGGGCGGACCCCGTTCCCTGAAAATAATTAGCGCATGGATCACACATGGATAATCGCCGCCTGACTCTTCTGATCGTTTTCATCGGATCGGTCTATCTGCTCATCGACGCTTGGCAGAAATACAAATACCCTCCCGCGCCGCAAACCGCTTCGACCTCTGTTCCCGGCGCATCCGCCGCAACGCCGAACGCCCCCAGCGGGCGAGCGCCGGATACCCCAGTGGCAGAAGAAGGCGCGCCGCTTGCCCCGGAAATCGACGTTATTCGCGTCAAAACCGACCTTTATGTCGTAGGGATTTCATCGCAAGGCGGCGACATCGTCGAGCTTACACTGAACGACTACAAGGCGGCCACGCCACGCAAGCTTTTTGGTCCGGCCGAACGCAAAAACGAAGCTTTCACTCTTTTCGGCGCAAAGCACGGCTATTATGCGCAAAGCGGCCTGATCGGCGACCAACTGCCCAATCACAAGACACGCTTCAGGATCGTCGAAGGGAAAACGGAGCTTGAACCCGGCGCCGATACTTTGCAGCTTCGCCTTGAGGCGCCCGCGGTCGACGGCGTCCAAACCAGCAAGACGCTCACCTTCACGCGTGGAAGTTACTTGATCACCGTCAACCACGAAATCGAAAACGGTGGATCGAAGGAAGTCACGGCGCACGCATACTATCAGCTCCAGCGCGACAGCCTCTCTCCAGACGGGGAAAGCGGAATGGCCAGCACCTTCACCGGTCCAGCGCTTTATACCGCGGAAGGCAAATACCAAAAGATCGACTTCAAGGATATCGGAAAAGGCAAGGCGAAATTCGCCGAGAAAGCGAATGACGGCTGGATTGGTATGGTCCAGCACTATTTCGCCTCGGCGTGGATCCCCGAGGAAAATCTCCCGCGGACTTTTTACGTCCGCAACCTGCAACAGAATGCCGGCCCTGATAGAGACGCACTTATCGTTTCGGCGGGGGTCATCGTCCCCATGCCGACGGTCGCGCCCGGTCAAAAGGTCAGCCAGGATGTTTCGCTCTTCGCGGGGCCTCAACTCCATAATATCCTGAACCGAATCGCCAAACCCTCGTCGGAGGGAGGTCTCGGTGCGGCGGGGCTTCCGCTCGTCGTTGATTACGGCTGGCTCACCATTGTTGCCGCGCCGATTTTCTGGTGTCTCGAATTCATCAACAAGATGGTCGGTAATTGGGGGTGGTCGATCATCATACTGACGATTTTCATCAAGCTGCTCTTCTTCCCGCTATCGGCAGCCGGCTACAAATCGATGGCGAAAATGCGTGGGCTCGCGCCACGCATGACGGCGCTCAAGGAACGCTTTGGCGACGACAAGCAGCGACTCAATATGGAAATGCTCAATCTCTATAAAACGGAGAAAATCAATCCCTTCGGCGGCTGTCTGCCGATCGTGATTCAGATACCTGTCTTCATTGCGCTCTACTGGGCCTTGCTCGGCGCCGTAGAAATGCGGGGAGCGCCGTGGCTCCTCTGGATCCGCGACCTTTCGGAAGCGGATCCCTATTATGTCCTCCCGATCCTCATGGTCGTAACCATGTTCATCCAGACCAAGCTCAATCCAACGCCGCCTGATCCAACCCAGGCCAAGGTGATGCTACTGATGCCCTTCGTCTTCGGCGCAATGTTCTTCTTCTTTCCATCGGGGCTTGTTCTTTACTGGGTTGTCAGCAATATCCTGTCTATCCTCCAGCAGTGGCAGATTACCCGAATGTTCGAAGGCGGCGCGAGCGTTGGAAAGGCCGCCAACCTCTGAAACGATCGCCGCCGTCGCGACCCCACCGGGGCGCGGCGGCATTGGGGTGATACGCGTTTCGGGAAAAGACCTTCCCGGATTTGCGTGGAAACTTTGCGGCAAAAATCCACCGGCCCGGCAAGCGACCCTCGTCGGGTTCCGTGATGCCGAGAATCGACTCATTGACGTGGGGATCCTCCTCTATTTTCCTTCGCCGCGCTCGTTTACCGGCGAGGATGTGCTCGAGCTTCACGCCCACGGTGGATTGCTTGTCGTGCGGATGCTGCTCCAGCGCTGCCTTGAACTCGGCGCGCGGCTTGCCGATCCCGGCGAATTCACGCGACGCGCTTTTCTTAATGGAAAAATCGATCTCGCGCAAGCCGAAGCCGTCATCGACCTAATCGACGCCTCGACGGTCGCAGCCGCGCGCAATGCGCTCCGCTCGCTTCAGGGTGAATTCTCGAAAGAGGTCCGCGCGCTGGAAGAACGGCTGATCGAATTGCGCGCACTCGTCGAGGCAACGCTCGACTTCCCCGAAGAAGACATCGATTTTCTTTCGACCGAAGACGCGTTGGAGCATCTCAAAAAAGCGCGGGAAAACATCGAGAGTACGCTTGAGCGCGCCCGGCGGGGACAGCGGCTGAAAAACGGCTTGCATATCGTCATCGCAGGGCAACCCAATGTTGGGAAATCGAGCCTGCTCAACCAGCTCGCGGGCGAAGAGGCCGCAATCGTCACGCCGATTGCCGGGACGACGCGCGATACCGTCCAAGCCGCGATCGAAATCGAGGGAATCCCTCTCCATGTCGTTGATACGGCAGGTTTGAGGGATACCGGCGAAGAAATCGAGAAAATTGGAATTGCCCGAGCCTGGAAAGAAATCGAACGGGCCGATGTCCTCCTCCTGCTCGTCGACGCCAGCCTCGGAATCGGCGCGATCGACCGCGCCATCGTCGAAAAGCTCCCCCGCGACATGCCGCGTCTCATCATCCACAACAAGATCGATTTAGCGTATCGCGGGCCAGAGCGCCGCGAGGCCGAAGACGGCGTCGCCATCTTCCTTTCCGCTAAATATGGGGATGGAATCGACCTGCTCCGTCAAGAGTTGCTCGACATGGCGGGGGGGCGTCCGGAGGAGGATGTTTTCATTGCGCGCGAACGCCAGATCGAGGCACTGGAAGCAACGCTCAATCACCTCGATGCGGCGAAGGATGTGCGGTCGCGCCCCGAATTCTTCGCAGAGGAATTGCGGCTTGCCCAGTGTGCGCTTGGCAGGATCACCGGAGAGTTTTCCCCGGACGAACTCCTCGGGGAGATTTTCAGCCACTTTTGTATCGGAAAGTGATGGATATCTACCCAGCTTTCCAGACCGTTTGTTTGAGAATCTTTGCGAACCACTTGAGGCCATTCGTACTTAGGCTATTCTTCGCGGGTTCCCGCAGACTTTGAATCACGCTGAACAGATTGGGGATTTCATGCGAGGCTGGCGCGAAATCGTCCAGTTCCGGTGGTCGCAACCCGACTTCCGGCCCAGCGCAAGCCGTCGCCAGTTCGATACCGCGGCATGCGCTTTGGCCAGGGCGGTCAGGGCCTGCTTCATGCACACGAGCGAACTGACCGGCAATCCGGCCTTTCCGACGCAAAGCGGTACCTGCCTGCGTAGCGAAGCTGCGGCGGATGTTATAGCGTTCCCGACGTTTCCGGCTTGCCGCGTACCCGTTTGGGCAGACCTTCGTCCATCAAGGCCAGGCCGATCCCGTCGTTCGGGGTATCCAGAAGATGCTCCAGCGCCTGAATTTCGCGGGAGCGACTACGCGCGAATGCGGTAATTTCGGTCCGGAGGACGGATGGCAGTTAACGTTTTTCCGTCGCCGTTGTTTTCTGTCTGCCTTCTCATTACGAAGGATCAAGCGCGAGTAGGCGTTCGCGCGCATCGGGGGGAAGCGCGGAGATTTCGATCCGCTTGCGGCGTGAAGTTTTCCCGCTTTTCAGGAGAATCGCCGACTTTGCGATTCCGATCCGGTCGGCAAGAAAAGCGATCAGCGCGTCGTTGGCCTTGCCGTCGGCAGGCGGAGCGGATAGCCGGATCTTCAGGGCGTCGCCGTGTGTTCCGGCGATTTCGGTTTTCTTCGATCCGGGCTGGATGTGCAGCATGAGCGCCGCGGTTTTCCCGTTTTCGCGGAACCAGTCTCTAGTCATACAAAGATCAGCGCGCACTGCGCAAAGACGATCGCGATCAGTGGTGAGAGGTCGACGTTGGCGATTGGGGGAATGAAGCGGCGAATCGGCTTCAAGACGGGCAGCGTCAGTTGGGCGAACGTCTCGCCGATCGACGAATAGGGGTTCGTCCAGGAAAGCAACGCCTGGATGAGCAATATCCCGACCATCAGATGGAGCGCGGCGCGCAGGCAGCCCAGGGAGGACTCCTTGAGAATCACGATCATCAGTGTTTCGATCGAATCGAGGCGGAAATATCCGTAGAGCGCCATGAGAGCTGCCGCCAGGAAAAGCTGAAACAGGTACGCCGCCGCGAGGCACGAAGAATCGAGGCCGAGGAAAGGGGGAAGGATGCGGCGCAGGGGCTTTACGATGCCGTCGGTCAAAAGCATGACGAAAGCGCCGAGTTGTCCGGCGAAGGAGACACGCCGCAACTGCATGAACAGGCGCAGAAGAAAAATCGCAGTGAAAAAGCCGACCAGCGTGCTTAGAAGAAAAGAGATGGCCTCTTCAATCATCTTGAAGACCGGGGTTGAATACGCAACTTCCGATCGGCGAGGCGGACGCGAGGAAAACGATTCCGCTTTCGAATGAATCCATTCAAGGGCCCCGGCGCTCGGCAGGACTCTCTGGGGTCATTGTCTTTGGGAATGGGGAAACGCAAGTTTCCAAGCCGAGAAACCTGGACTTTTATTTCAGCTTTCATCGAGTTCCTGTCCGATCTCGGCACTGCGCGCGCACGCGGCGGACGCGCTGTCGATGACGATGCCTTTCAGGTTTTTTTGCGCCATGACGGCGAGCGCCGCCTCGGTCGTTCCGCCTCTGGATGTGACGCGCTCGCGCAGGATACCCGCGGTCTCGTCGGACTGCGCGGCAAGCTTTACCGCACCGAGCGCGGTTTCGATCGACAGGAGGCGCGCTTGTTTCTCGTTGAAACCGAGTTTAAGGGCCGCTTCGTGCAGGGCTTCGATGAATAAGAAGACGTAGGCGGGGCCACTTCCGGAAATCGCCGTGACCGCATCGATCTGGGATTCGTCGCCGACCCAAACGACTCGACCGACGGCCTGCATGATTCGCTCGGCGCCGCGGCGTTCCGCTTCGGCGACCGAGGGGTGGGCGAAAAGGCCTGTCATTCCGGCGCCGATCAGCGCCGGCGTATTCGGCATTGCGCGAACGAGCCTGTCGTAACCGCCGAGCCAACGCGAGAGGTCGACGAGCCTTAAACCGGCGGCGATCGTGAGAACGAGCTGCCGGTCGATGCGGGACGAGAGCGGTTCACAGGCCTTGCGCATCTGCTGCGGCTTGACGGCGAGCAACAAGACGTCACAGTCAAGCACGCTGGCGTTGACTTCGGCGCAACAGCGCACGCCGTAGGCGTGTTCGAGGCGTTCGCGTCCAGCCTCATTGATTTCAATCACGGCGATGTCCGTTGCCGGGATTCCTTTGTTCAGCAGACCGCCGATCAGGGCGTTGGCCATGTTTCCGCCGCCCAAAAAGGTAATTCTCATTTTTTGCCTCTTTCGCCAAAAATCGCTGTGCCGATCCGGACGAGCGTCGAACCTTCGGCGATCGCCGCTTCAAGATCGTGTGACATGCCCATCGAGAGGGTATCCAGATCAAGGCCCTCTTTTTTCAGTACGCTGGCTAGTTTGCGCAGGCGGCAGAAGGCCGCGCGCTGGCGCGAAAAATCGTCTTCAGGTTCCGGAATGGCCATCAGGCCGCGCAGGACGAGGCGCGGCAGGGTGGCGATTCGATGCGCGAGGGCCGATGCCTCCTGGGGCGAAACGCCGCTTTTCGTGGCTTCCCCGCTCGTATTGACCTGTAGGCAAACCTGCAAGGGGGCGAGATATTCCGGACGCTGCTCGGAGAGGCGCTCGGCGATTCTCAGGCGGTCGATGGAGTGCACCCAAGTGAAATTTTCGGCGACCGGGCGCGTTTTGTTGCCCTGGAGCGGACCGATGAAATGCCATTCAAGACCATACGCCGCGAGTTCGGCGATCTTCGAGACGCCTTCGCCAACGTAATTCTCACCGAAGCTTTTCTGTCCGGCGCGCGTCGCCTCGGCGAGATATTCCGCCGACCAGGACTTGCTGGCCGCCAAGAGCGTAATGCCATCAGGATCCCGGCCGGAGTTTTGGGCGGCTTTGACGATACGCGCGCGGACGGTTTTCAGGTTGCCGGAGATCGAACCCGGAAACCGTGGTTGAGCATTGATTGCCTGTATTGAAGCCATGTAATGGCAAATTTTCCTGGTTTTCCCATCACTCACCATGGGGCGAGCCCGTTATATGCCTGAAAGCGCCGGTCGGGAGCGCGCAGCTTGTTTTCCCGAGGCATGAGTTTTTCCCGTGTCAAATGCCTTGCCAACCCACTCTGCGGCTGCGCTTTCAGGCATGCCTCATTGCGGTTTCTAGGTTGAAATCATAATCCGGTGTAGACTAGCAAGTTTCAAGTATAGCATCGCATCCTGACTAGTGTAGAGGACGATTCCTGATGGATATTACTGAATTGCTCGCTTTCGGCGTCAAGAACAAGGCGTCC
>JAIRZC010000029.1 GCA_031267455.1 Accumulibacter sp.
GTTTTCGAGCGAGACTTTGACGGACTCGGCTTCGCTGAACAAAAGCGTATGGCGGTATTCGTCGACGCCGGAAAACGCTTCGCGCAGCTCGCGAAAGGTAGCGGGGCCGAGTGTGCTTACGATGAGCCGTCCGCCGGGTTTGAGCGTTCGCGCGGCTTCGACGAAAACTCTGGCGTCGTCGCACCATTGGATCGTCAGGCTTGACCACCAGAGGTCGAAGGCCTTGTCGGGCAAAGGCAGATTTTCGATGTCGGCCATGAAACAGGCGTCGGCCGCGAAACGGGCGCGCGCAAGCATCGACGGCGCGAAATCGGTTCCGACGATCCGCGCGGTGGGCCAGCGCGCCCGGAGCAGGCGCATGCCGTAGCCAGTTCCGCAACCCGCGTCGAGGATATCTCCAGGATCGCCGACGCAATCGGAAAACGCGTCGAGCAGGCGGCGACAGACGTGGCGTTGCACGGTTGCCGCGCCGTCATAGGTTTCGGCGGCGCGGTCAAACGACTCGCGGATGCGTTTCCTGGCTGAGCTTGAAAGCATGGGTGTCATTATCGATCCACCGCGCGATGGTGGCGGAATGCTCGACAAAGGGCGCGTGCGCCGCGCCGGGGATGATTTCGAGCCGCGCGTTCCGAAGGTGTTTTTGCATCCACCACGCTGCTTCGATCGGAATCAAGGGGTCTTTTTCGCCGTGGATGAGAAGAATCGGGATTTCGAGCGACGCGATTTCCGCGCGAAGGTCGGTCTCGCGCAGCCATTCGAGTCCCCGGAGCAGCGAAGCGGTCTTTGGCGTTGGGTTTTGCGCGCGAGCGAGCGAGCGCATCGCATCCCGCGCGTGGACGTCGCCCTGGTTGAGCAGGGCGTTGAAACGTGAGAGTGTCTCCGGCGCGTTTTTTTCGACCGCGGTCGCGAAAGATTCGAGAAGTTTGGGTGGCTGAGCGCAGTCCCATCCCGGTTTTCGCAAAAAGCAGGGAGAGGTAGCGATCAGAACCAGTCCGGAAAAACGCGAGGGGAAAGCGATCGCGGCGCGGATTGCGATCATTCCACCAAGCGACCACCCGCAAAGCAGGGCGCCTTCAGGGATTTTACGCGAGAGTTGGCGCGTCGTTTCCTCGAAACCGATGGAATCGAAAAGCACCGGGAGCGTGGAAGATTCTGGCGTTTCGCCCGCGTAACCCGGTAGCGCGAGGCATTGGACATTACAGGTCTGCGAGAGCGGTTTGGCGAGCGTCTCCCAGACGGACGGGTTGAATCCCCATCCGTGGATCAGCGCGACATTCGCGGGAATCGAGGAAGGGGGCATCAGGCCGGTTCGCGCAAAGCGTCGATGAGCGCGGCGATATGCGCCTCGGTATGCGCGGCCGAAAGCGAGACGCGGAGTCTCGCGCTCCCCCTGGGGACCGTTGGCGGGCGAATCGCCGGAACCCACAGGCCTTTCTCATAAAGCATGGAAGCGACGCGCAGGGCTTCGTGGTTGTCCCCGATGATGATCGGCTGTATCGCCGTCGGTGACGGAATCAGCTTCCATCGCATTTTGGCGAGTCCATCGCCCAGTTGTTTCGCCAGTCGTCGCAAATGCGCGCGCCGTTCGTCGCCAAATTCGATCAGGTCAAGGCTTGCGAGCAACGCGCATGCGATCGCGGGGCTCGACCCGGTGGTGAAAATATAGGTACGGGCGCTTTGCAACAGCCACTCGATCACGGTATCCGAAGCGGCGACGAAGGCGCCGGACGCGCCGGCGGCCTTTCCGAGCGTTCCCATATAGACGATGCGCTCATCGCGCGGGAGGTCGAAGTGCGCGAGGCTGCCCCGGCCTTTTTCGCCGAGCACGCCGAAACCGTGCGCGTCGTCGACGACGAGCCAGGCATCGAATCTTTCGGCGAGTTCCAGAAGGCCCGGCAACGGCGCTATATCACCGTCCATACTGAACACGGCGTCGGTCAGGATCAACTTGCGCTTTGCGCGGCTTGCGGCAAGCAGGCGTTCCAGTTCTCCGAGATCTGCGTGCGGATAGCGCAGATTGTCGGCGCGCGAAAGCAAGACGGCGTCGATCAGAGATGCGTGATTGAGACGGTCGGCAAAGACAGCGTCGCCGCGTCCCACGAGAGCGGGGACGATTCCGAGATTCGCCATGTAACCGGCTGTCATCAAAAGGACGCGATCGAACCCCGAAAACGCGGCGAGCCTTCGTTCGAGCGCTTCGTGAGCTTCGATGTGCCCGCTGACGAGGTGCGAAGCGCCGCTTCCGACCCCGAAACGGCGCGCGCCGTCGCTGAGGGCTTCAATCAGCGCCGGGTCGTTGGCGAGGCCGAGATAGTCGTTGCTGCAAAAACTGATGAGCTTGCGTCCATCGATCCGCGCCATGGGGCCGCAGGGCGCGTCGAGCGTCCTGCGGCGGCGGAGGCGGCTGTCGCGCCCCAGCGCCGAGAGACCGGCGCGCAATTCATCGATGAGAGCGTTCATGCAAACTCCTGTTTTTTTCGTTGATGCAGCGTCGCTTCGAGCGCCTCGGCGGCGCGGCACGCCAGGAGTTCGCACTCGTCGGGCGTGACGATGTAGGGCGGCATGAAATAGATGGTCGTTCCTATCGGGCGCAGGAGGATTTCGCGCTTCAATGCTTCGCGGTAAAACTTGCGTGAGAAACCGGGGTCGTCGGTAACGACATCGAACGCCGCGATCATTCCGCGCTGGCGCGGATTCGAGACGCGCTTGTCCTCGAAAAGGGGCGCGAGGCATCGGGAAAGATGCGCGGAAAGCGCGCGGTTGTTTTCAATGACACCGTCGGATTCGAAAATGTCGAGCGTTGCCACCGCGGCGCGGCACGCGAGCGCGTTGCCTGTGTACGAATGGGAGTGCAGGAATCCGCGCGTGATCGCGTCGTCGTAAAACGCCTCGAATACGTCATTCGTCGTCATGACGATCGACAGTGGAAGGTAACCGCCCGAAATGCCTTTTGAAAGACAAAGAAAATCCGGACGAATTCCGGCCTGCTCATGCGCAAAGAAAGTTCCGGTGCGTCCGCAGCCGACGGCGATTTCGTCGCAGATCAGGTGGACGGCATAACGGTCGCAGAGCGCGCGCACAAGGCGCAGATATTCAGGATCGTACATTGCCATGCCGTTGGCGCATTGAACCAGGGGTTCGACGATCAACGCGGCGACGCTTTCATGACACGCTTCGAGATGACGTTCGAGCGACCCCGCGGCCCGGAGCGCGGCTTCTTCCAGGGATTCACCTTCGCGCCGGGCCGCGGGCGATGCGACGGTCGCCGACGCGCGCACGAGGGGTGCGTAAGCTTCCTTGAAGAGAGGGACGTCCGTGACGGAAAGCGCGCCGACGGTTTCGCCGTGGT
>JAIRZC010000090.1 GCA_031267455.1 Accumulibacter sp.
AACAGACCAGCTCGATCTAAATTTTTTCGATCGAATCGACTGCTCCAGCCGACGCTCAGGCGTCGGAAGACACGCAAACGCCGGAGGACGCGTAAACGAGAATTCGATCCCGTGGATGAGCGGATCGTCCTTTACGTGCATCTACGTTCCGAACGCGCGTATTACGACAGTTCGGCCAGCACCGTGCTGGTCGCGCGGACTTTTTCGCCGATCACGATTTTCACCCGCGTATCGAGCGGAAGGTAAAGATCGACGCGCGAACCGAATCGAATGAATCCGTAGCGTTCGCCCGGTGCCAGAGAAACGCCTTTCTCCGCGTAGTTGAGAATCCGTCGAGCGATCAGGCCTGCGATCTGGACGCAGGTGATGTCGCGCCCGTCGGGTGTTTCGAGGTGTAGCGCGCAACGCTCGTTTTCAAGCGAAGCCTTTTCGAGTGCCGCGTTCAGGAAACTGCCCGCGTCATACCATTTCCGGCGCACGGCGCACGCGATTGGCGAACGGTTCGAATGGACATTGAACACGTTCATGAAAACGCTGATTTTGATCGCGCGCCGCTTCAGGTAGGGATCTTCGCTTTCCTCGACGACGACGATTCGCCCATCGGCAGGCGACAGGACGCTTCTTTCCCCCTCGGGAACCTTACGCCCCGGATCCCGGAAAAACTGGACGCAGAAGAGAAAGATCAACCAAAAAAACAGTGATACCCATCCGAAGAACAGGGAAAGTACGGCAAGCGCCAGCGAGATCGCGATGAACAGCCATCCTTCCCGGGCGATGATCGGATGCGGGTAGTACATTTTGTCCTTCGAGAAAAACGACCGACCGGAACGAAAAACGTCCGGTCGATCAGGTTGGCTTCAAAACGCCGGAGCTTCGTCTTATTGCGCGCCAGCGCCTTCCGCGGCTCGTCTTCGCGTCACTGGCGATTCATCGGCGGAATCAGTTCTTGGATTGATCGACGAGTTTGTTTTTCTTGATCCAGGGCATCATTTCGCGCAGCCGCGCGCCGACGGTCTCGATCGGATGCTCGGCCAGAAGACGGCGATACGCCGTCATCGCGGGGTAGCGGGTCGATCCTTCGAGGATGAAACTCTTCGCGTACTGCCCGTTCTGGATGTTCGCCAGCGCATCGCGCATCGCTCCACGGCTCTGCGCGTTGATGATTTTCGGCCCCGTGACGTATTCGCCGAACTCGGCGTTGTTCGAGACCGAATAGTTCATCGTGGCGATGCCGCCTTCATACAAAAGGTCGACGATCAGCTTGAGCTCGTGCATGCATTCGAAATACGCCATTTCAGGCGCGTAGCCCGCTTCGACGAGTGTTTCGAAACCCGCCTTGAGCATTTCGACGACTCCGCCGCAGAGCACGCACTGTTCGCCGAAAAGATCGGTCTCGGTTTCTTCACGGAAGGTTGTTTCTATGACGCCGCCCTTCGTCCCCCCGTTCGCGGCCGCGTAGGAAAGCGCGATGTCCTTGGCTTTCTTCGAGGTGTCCTGATGCACCGCGATCAGTTGGGGAACGCCGCCGCCTTTCAGGAATTCGGAACGCACCGTATGGCCAGGCCCTTTTGGGGCAATCATAATGACGTCCAGATCCGTACGCGGTACCACCTGGTTGTAGTGGATATTGAACCCGTGCGCGAACGCAAGCGCCGCGCCTTTCCTGATGTTCGGCTCGACCTCTCCGTAATACACCGCGGGGATATTTTCATCGGGAAGAAGCATCATGACCAAGTCGGCCCCTTTGACCGCCTTGGCTATTTCTTCGACCTTGAGGCCGGCCTTCTCGGCCTTGCTCCAAGACGCCCCGCTTTTGCGTAGCCCTACCGTGATCTTGACGCCGGAATCGTTCAGGTTCTGTGCGTGCGCGTGGCCCTGCGAACCGTAACCCACGATGGTAACCTTCCTGCCCTTGATCAGCGAGAGATCGGCATCTTTATCGTAATAGACCTTCATGACACTCCTTTCATCCAGACAACATTGAAAATACGGCAATCACAATTTCAGTATTCGGTCGCCCCGACCGATGCCGCTTACACCGGTACGGACGGTTTCGAGAATCAAGCCCCGGTCGATCGCCTGGATAAAGGAATCGAGTTTGGAGCATGTTCCCGTCAATTCGATCACATAAGTCGAATCGGTGACATCGATGATGCGGCCACGAAAGATGTCCGCCATCCGCTTCATTTCATCACGGTCCTTTCCGGTCGCGCGAACCTTGATCAGCATCAGCTCGCGCTCGATGTGCGCGGCTTCGGAAAGGTCGACGACTTTGACGACGTCGATCAGTTTGTTGAGCTGCTTGGTGATCTGCTCGATCACGTCGTCCCCGCCCTTCGTGACGATGGTCAGTCGGGACAAGGAAACATCTTCGGTTGGCGCCACCGTCAGTGTCTCGATATTGTAGCCTCGCGCCGAGAAAAGCCCGGCCACGCGGGAAAGGGCGCCGGCTTCATTTTCCAGCAATAAAGAAATGATGTGTCGCATGTCGGCCTTCCTTTAGAGAGAATCGGATAGGATCAGATCGGACAAGCCCTTGCCGGCAGCCACCATCGGAAAGACATTGGCGCCGGGGCAGGTGTGGATGTCAAGAAGTACCAGATCGTTTTTGTGCTCCTCGAAGGCCTTTCGCAAGGCCGGCTCGACATCCTGGGGATGTTCGACGCGAATTCCGACGTGACCGTAAGCTTCCGCCAGCCGAACGAAATCGGGTTGAAAATCCATGTGTGTTTGCGAGTAGCGACTCTCGTAGAACAGTTCCTGCCACTGCCGCACCATGCCAAGGAAATGGTTGTTGAGGAGGACGATCTTGATCGGAAGCGCATGCTGCTTCGCTGTCGCGAGTTCCTGGATGCACATCTGGATGGAACCATCGCCCGTGATACAGACGATCGGCTTGCCCAGCCCGGCGAAAGACGCGCCCACCGCGTATGGAAGACCGACGCCCATCGTTCCAAGCCCGCCTGAATTCAGCCAGCGCCGAGGCGCGTCGAATTTGTAGTATTGCGCGGCCCACATCTGGTGCTGACCGACATCGGAGGCAATGATCGCTTCGCCCCGTGTCAACTCCCAGAGCTTCTCTATGACGAACTGGGGCATGATTTCCTTGCCCGTCTTGTATTTCAGCGAGCGCCTCCCGCGCCACTCCTCGATCGTTTTCCACCATTCGCCGATATCCGGCTTTTCACTCTCGGCGTCGATCAGGCGATTCATTTCCTCAAGGACATCGGCGACATTGCCGACGACGGGAACATCGACGCGGACGCGCTTGGAAATCGACGAAGGATCGATGTCGACGTGAATGATCTTGCGCTGCGCCCCCGCGAAGCTCTCGATGTTCCCAATGACGCGGTCGTCGAAACGCGCGCCGATGGTCAAAAGAACATCGCAGTGCTGCGAGGCCATGTTGGCTTCCAGCGTCCCATGCATGCCGAGCATTCCCAGGAAACGCGGATCTGTCCCCGGGAAGGAGCCAAGCCCCATCAGCGTGTTCGTCACGGGGAAATTCAGGCGGCAGGCCAGATCGGCCAGCTTTCCCGAAGCATTGGACAAAACGACGCCTCCGCCCGCGCAGATCACCGGACGCTTTGCCTTCATCAGAAGGTTTACGGCCTTCCTGATCTGCCCGGAATGCCCCTTGGTGACCGGGGTGTACGAGCGCAGCTGTAGTTCCGCCGGGTACTCGAAGCTGTGCCTGTCAGCGGTTACATCCTTCGGAATATCGACGACGACGGGGCCCGGACGCCCTGTCCGGGCGATGTAGAACGCTTTCTTCAACGTCGTCGCGATATCACGCACGTTCTTGATCAGGAAATTGTGCTTGACGCAGTGCCGCGTGATTCCCACGGTATCGCATTCCTGGAAGGCGTCCTGCCCGATGTTCGAAGTTGCCACTTGGCCGGAAATGACGACCAGCGGAATCGAATCCATGTGGGCTGTCGCGATCCCCGTGACCGCGTTTGTCGCGCCGGGACCCGAAGTCACGATCGCGACACCGACGCGCCCGGAAGCGCGCGCGAACCCGTCCGCCGCGTGTACCGCGCCCTGCTCGTGACGAGTGAGGACATGCTTGACCTTGTCCTGTTTGAACAACTCGTCGTAAATATTGAGTACCGCGCCGCCCGGATAGCCGAAAACGTGATCGACCTTTTCTTCTTGTAGGCACCTGATTACAATTTCAGCACCGTTCATCATGGTCATGGTTGCCGTCCTGCTCGTTGAGATTGGGAAGGCTTGTAACGTTAATGCCTTGGTCGCTTCAGGTCAAGGTTTCTCGTGTTCGCACCGTAATAAAGACTATACTCAGGGACGCAATCCTGGCTACACAGCGAGAATTATCGGACTTTTTCATTGCCTCGGAGCGCCGCGCCTTCAAGCAGGCTGTGTTCGCCGTGCGCAACGACGATTTGGCGCTCGACATCGTACAGGAATCGATGATGAAGCTGGCTGAAAAATACGGCGACCGCCCCGCCGGGGAGTTTCCCATGCTTTTTCAGCGGATCATGCAGAACACGATCCGGGACTTCTATCGGCGAAACAAGGTGCGCTCGCTCTGGACGAAGCTGTTTTCGGCCTTTTCCCCGGACGAGGAAGACGACGCTGACGCGGTCGACGCGATCGCCCAAAAATCGGAGCTCCACGCGCCGGATGGTCCTGAAG
>JAIRZC010000093.1 GCA_031267455.1 Accumulibacter sp.
GCGATGTTATGGGAGCAAAGAGAAGCCGCACGGGTCGAGAGGGACGCCGCGCAAGTCGCCGAGAAAGCCGACGCGGACGCGATCGCGAAATGCCTCGACGGGCTCGATACGGCGGGCGAACTGCCGGTCGGACAGATTGAAGGAGGGATATGCCCCGATACGACCTACAACGCCACGTGCGCCTATGCGAGCCATCGGAGCCTATTCGTCCCGTTTAGCCACGAAAACCCCTATCTTTACAGGGCACGTTACGAAGCGGAATGGGCGCGGAACGACGCCGACTCGAAAATAGCGGCGAGCGTGGTGGAAATGGCGGCGACAAATATGGGCGATCCCGCCGTCCAGGCGGTAATAGACGCCGCAGTGGACTCTTACGCGCAGATACTTCCCGCCGGGCCCGAGCATGACGCGCTTGTCGCGGCGAGGAGGACGGATTTGACGAACTCTTATAACGAAAGGTACCAAGCCGCGAGAGCGCAGAAAGATACCCTGGAGGCTTCGATCCCCGCGCTGGACGCCAATGTGACCACCGCGAAGGCAGATATCGACGCTGCGATTGCCCTGGCCGCTTCATCTTCGCCCGCCGCTGGGGCAACATGCCCCAGCGACACTTCCAGGATACTCGATTGCGCCGTCAAATTCGACCAGCTTTGCGCGGATGCGCGCTCCGCCGTCGGTTCAACCATAGGGCTACCCGACCTCACCGTGGAGAATCAAGGGTATTACCATTGGAGGCTTTTCCAGTCCAGGCAAAAGCTCTTCGAAGAAGCGGATGCCCGTTATCAGCAAATCGCCGCAGCTCCGTCGTCTTTTCCGGATTGCGCGAGCGCGGCGGCGGACGGTGAAGTGCTCTCGTCGTCTGTCGCGGACGCCATGGACATTTTGCGCAGGGTCGACAGGCGGGGAATTCTGCAATGAGCACGGTCTTCCGCCGTTTTCCAAAATCGTCGAGCGGAGGCTTCTCGCTCGTCGAGATGTCGGTGGCGCTGGCGGTCGTCGGAGTACTGGCGTTTGCCCTTTGGAAAATCCTCCCCCGGATGCGGGCGGTCGACGACACACGCCCCGTCGAGGAACAAATCGCGCTCGCGGACGAAGCGATCCAGGGATTCGTCATGAAAAATCACCGCCTGCCCTGCCCGGATACCGATGGCGACGGAAGCGAGAACGTCTCGTCGCCGTCCGGGCCCTGCGACGCGGCAAAAGGCGGATTCCCGTTCCATACCCTGGGGCTGAGCCTGCCGGCGCGCCTTCGCTACGGCGCGTATCAGGACGGTAGCGCGCCGACGTCGCTGACGCAGGCCGTGGAGCGGCATACGCCGATGCTGCCTCCCGTTCCCCCAGGCGGCACGGAATGGCCGATGGGTAGCGCCGTGATGGGCGTCGACGAACTCGCCGACTATGACGGCAGCGGTCTCGGAAGTATCCCCCCAGAATATGCGCCGTCGCTTCCCCCCACAAACCCGATAAAGAATCTGTCGACGCTGTCTCAGGAATTCGCGCGCTCGGATCCCGGACTCGGCGCGGCTCGATTGAGCGGCCTCGATTTTTGCGCGGCGCTTCGAGACGCACAGCCCTCTCCTCTCGCGCTTACGGCGCTCAATTCGAACGAGGAAGTCAACGTCGCCTATATCATCGCGCATCCGGGCGCTTTGGACGCGGACGGAAACGGCAGTTTCTTCGACTTGAGGAATGACGCCGACGAGCCGGTTTTCGAGCCGCCGAACCTTGCTTCCTCCGACGCATACGACGATCGGGTGCTTGCCGTCGGTTTCGGCGAGTTGGCCGCGCGGCTCTCGTGTACTTCCCTTCTGTCGCGCGCAAACGCGGCGGGGCATATGGCGCGCGCGACCTACGATCATTTTCGCTTTGCTCTGGCCTACCTGAAGGTCCGCGCGTTTCTTCTCGACATGGCGTTTTCCGACCTTCAGGCGGCATATTCTGGCGTAACTCTCTCGGTTTTCAATCTCGTCAGCGCGATCTCGACCGCCGAGATGACAATCGCGGCCGGAGCGATGACACTGGATGAAGGGGTCGGCGCGGCCCTGTTTGCGGTAGGGACGGCGTTGACGGTCGGAGGCGTTGCCGAAGCGACCGCGGAACTGGTTTCGGCGGTCGGCGGCCTGGACGGCGCCATCGATTCTGTCAATGACGCCATCTCCGCGCGCATCGAGGCGGACGTACACGCGCGCAAAATGCTCACCGCGGCCAATGAGACGGCGCGCTACGCCGTGGAACTGGACACAAAAGGCTTACTGCCATGAAAACGAAAGAAGGCGGATTTTCATTGCTCGAACTGGCAATCGTCGTTTTGGTCCTCGGCCTGGTCACGACGCTTGTCTGGCGTTTTCTCGCGACCAAGCTCCAAAAAAAGGAAAGCGTGGCAGCGCATTCGTTGCTGGAACGCGCCGACTGGGCATTGACCGGCTACATTTTGTCCCATCCCCGCCTGCCTTGCCCGGATACGGACGGAGACGGCGTCGAGAACTGCCCTTCCGGAACCGGAAACCTGCCTTACAGGACGCTCGGTCTGGCCGACGCGCGCGCGGGAAGGGTCCGTTACGGCGTCCTCGACCGCGACACTGTCGTCAACGACCCGGAAGCGACATCGGGCGATCCCACTCCCGTGTCGTCCAGGGACGCGAACCTGACGCAAGCGCGGGATCGTTTTTATCCGTTGGCGGGCTTTATGGGCGTCTTCAATCCCAACGCGCCGGACCTGCCGGGACTGACGACGGGTACGCCTCTCGCGGGCCGCGCCGATACTCCGTTAAGCGCGTCGAACATCGTGTTGGGCAATGTAAACGGCATCGATTTTTGCCAGGCG
>JAIRZC010000229.1 GCA_031267455.1 Accumulibacter sp.
ACAACGGAAAGCGCCTTGATATACGGGCGATCGAATTGGCGACAATAAACCTCGTCCTCGTCGCCATGAAACTGCAGGAGGTGGAACGGGGCGATCTGTAGCGCATCCCGGACGACACCGGGATCGGCATTGACGAAGAGGCCGACGAGGGTGACGAAGGGTGGAACGTGGCGCGCAAGTGCCGCCGCCGCCTCGATCCGGACGAAACGCGGACTCGGCGGATAAAAAACAAACCCGATCGCGTCGACGCCGGCTTCGGCGGTAAACGATACGTCTTCGCTCCGTGTCAGCCCGCAAATCTTGATGCGAGTCCTCATCCCGATCCCGGATGTTGCCAGCATATCCTTTTGTCCATCGATCGTCGCTCCGCGGTTAGCTCATGTTACTCCCGCGCGCCGCGGGACAACTCTGGATAATGTTTGCCGTTTGTTCATCGGTTTTCACGGAAATACCGGCTATCCACCTTGAGCGTTCACGGTAAACGAATGCCCCGCCAGTCGCGGCCCCATGGATTCGATAACGTTTATTGTCTGAAAAAGCATTGCAATATTCGCGGCAATGGTTTTTTGAAACGACTACGTCGCGCGATTGTCGTGAGGGTACACTGTTGGGGAAAAAAAAGAAATCATACAGAGACTGTATGATTAGAGTTAGCTCACGCTGCCGCTCTAAGCGTGACTTATTAACAAAATTGGAATTTTCGAAGTTTGAAAAAATCCGACCGAAGACTGTTGGTTACGCAATGAGGTAGGCTCTGTCTTTTCGGCTCTCCGGGTTTCTGTGACTCTCTGGGCTGAACGGAATCGCAAACGCGCGGCCTTCCAAACGCTTCGGACGAAGATGCGCGATCTTTGGCCCAATCTCCCGGAATGGAGAATACATTCCTCCACACCCCGAAAACCGAAAAGACCGAGACACCATGAAAAACCCCGCCGCAGACTACAATGCCGAATCGATTGCCGTCCTCAAAGGGCTTGAACCCGTCCGCCACCTTCCAGGAATGTATACGCGGACGGAAAATCCGCTGCACATCATCCAGGAAGCCATCGACAATGCGGCGGACGAGGCGCTGGCGGGATTTTGCAAACACATCGACGTCACGCTGCACGCTGATTCTTCGGTCTCGCTACGCGACGACGGACGTGGGATTCCTGTGGAAATCCACCCGGTTGAAAAAATACCGGCGATAGAAATCGTATTCACACAACTCCATGCGGGGGGCAAATTCAACAAGCGCGACGGCGATTCGGCCTACCGCTTCTCCGGCGGTTTGCACGGCGTCGGCGTATCGGTGACGAACGCCCTGTCGGAACGCCTGGAGGTCGAAGTCGTCCGTGACGGCGGAAGGTACCGTATGGCATTTTCCGGTGGCAACGTCGTCGAACCGCTCGCGCGTATCGGCAACGCGCCCCGGCGCACGAGTGGAACGTGGCTCCATATCTGGCCGGACCCGAAGTTTTTCGATTCGCCACTCATCCCTATCCGCGAACTCGAACGCTCGTTGCGCAGCAGGGCTGTCCTGCTTCCGGGCCTGGAAGTCTCGCTTACCGACCCGAAAGGTGAAACGAAAACTTGGCGTTTCGAGAACGGAATGTCGGAATATCTTTCGGAGCAACTCGAAGGAGAGGTCGTAGCGCCGATCTTCACGGCGGAAAGATACGCAGGCGCGGGCGACGAAAGATTTCCGGGGGGTACCGGCGCGGCGTGGTCGCTCTGCTGGAGCGATGAAGGCAGCCCGACGCGCGAATCCTACGTCAACCTGATCCCGACGCCTGCTGGTGGAATGCACGAAACCGGATTGAGGCAAGCCGTTTTCGACGCCGTAAAGAGTTTCGCCGAACAGCACGCAATGATTCCCAAAGGCGTCAAGCTCGCTGCCGAAGATGTTTTCGCGCGCTTGAATTTTCTCTTGGCTGTTCGTCTGCTTGACCCATCGTTTCAGGGACAAACCAAAGAACGCCTGAACTCGCGCGATGCCGTTGCGCTCGTTGCGCGAATGGCGCGCGACCCGCTCGAACTTTGGCTGAACGAGCGCCCGGACGATGCCCGAAAAATCGCGGAACTCGCGATTTTTGCCGCGCAGGCGCGCGTTCGCATTGGGCAGAAAGTCGAAAAACGCAAGCAATCAGGCGTCACCATCCTGCCCGGAAAACTCACCGACTGCCAGATTGAGGACATCCAGCGCAACGAGATATTTCTCGTCGAAGGCGACTCCGCTGGAGGTTCGGCGCGTTCTGGACGCGACAAGGAAATTCAAGCGATTCTCCCGTTGCGCGGGAAAGTTCTCAACACTTGGGAGGTCGACGCGGACGGCCTTTTTTCCAACCGTGAAATCCACGACATCGCCGTTGCGCTCGGCATCGATCCGCATCAGCTTGACGCGCCGAAAAGCGCGCTCGACAACCTGCGCTACGGAAAAGTCATCATCATGACCGACGCGGACGTCGACGGAAGTCATATCCGCGTCCTCCTTTGCGCGTTGTTCTACCGCCATTTCCCAAAATTGATAGAGCATGGCCATCTCTATTTCGCGCAGCCACCCCTATATCGCCTCGACATTCCGGCCCAGGGCAGGAAGCACCCTTTGCGGAAACTCTACGCTCTCGACAATGACGAGCGCGATGCCCTCTTCGACCGTCTGCGACGCGAAGGTGTCCGACCCGATTCCGTTTCCGTTTCGCGCTTCAAGGGTCTGGGCGAAATGAACGCCGAGCAACTATGGGAAACGACGATGTCGCCCGACACGCGCCGCCTGATGCGCATTCGACTTCCGACGCCCAATGAAGCGCTTCCGGTCATGAACCGTCTCATGAGCAAGGGCGAGTCTGCAGGACGCCGCTCCTGGATGGAAGAAAACGGGCGTCTAATCGACGCCGAAGCATAAACGCCGCACCGCCTATGCATACCTACGACATTATCGGAGCCATCCGCTCTGGAAAGCGAATCCCCGAAACCGCGCCGGGAAGCCGTCAGCATTGGAGGCCGGTCTCCTTGGCTCTTCGATAGGCGATAATGGCTATTACAATCAATATGCCGGCGAAAGCGAGAAAAAACCATTCCGGCTCGCGATTGACGACACTTTGATAGATGCCGAAACCGCCGAACATTGCGGCAAAAAGCAGCCACGCAATGACGCCACTTGGAATCCTTGGGTTTGCCACGCCGATCCCATATATTTTCTTTCCGCGTTGGTTCATTTCGTGAAGATCAACGGCTTCCTTCGCGCAAACCTCGCTACATACAATTGCGACGCCGGCATCAACGACGCATGAATGACAAACCGCCTTCCCGCATACCTGGCAGACTCCAACTGCCGAACTACCGGCGTGGGTAAAACATTCCATTAAGATAACTCCTTGTGCCGCGCCGCAAAGCGCGTCGGATTGAATGAATTGTCAGGGATCATTCCACGTCAAATACACGCCTGGAAGCAACCCCACCGTTCCCGAATTCGATGATGCCGGCGTACCGTGAAAGCACGCGCCACGCGCGGCGCGCCCCCCAGCGCGATGTTAGACGATAGCTTACGGATGGTGCAAGAAAGTTTGAGTCCATGAGGCACGGATTGAGACGAGAGAAGAACACGATCTTGTGCCCGACGGACAAAACATCCCCTCTCTCGAAGCGCGGAAAGTCGCGTTACGCAGGTATCGGTTGACCGATGCTTCGCGCAAAGCGCGAAGAACAGCGTTTATACGTGTTTGATAGCCAGCGCCTTCCGTCTAGAACCAATCACAAACCTCTCGATCCAAGCGAAGTGAAATGGCCGTTTTTGGTGTCTGCGGCGCGAGACCTCGGCGCACAACACCATGGATCATATGATCTGCGTCTGCCTCGGGATGACCAGCCGAAGTTTGGACTACGCCAGAACGCAAATGCGTCCAATCGGTTTTTGATTCGAAAGAAATAAGCCTGTTCTTCACATTGGATCGCTTTCTGAACGAGATGATACGGACTTCATCGGTCGTCTCCGTGTGGGCAATCAAGAAGCGCCAGAGAGCAAAC
>JAIRZC010000239.1 GCA_031267455.1 Accumulibacter sp.
GGATACGCCGTGGCCCTGGTTCTGGCCGGCGGGCGTGGCAAACGCCTCAACGAACTGACAGATCGCCGCGCCAAGCCGGCTGTCTATTTCGGAGGAAATTTCCGCATCATCGACTTCACCCTCTCGAACTGCCTTAATTCGAATATCCGGCGGATCGGCGTCGTGACTCAATACAAATCGCACAGTCTCTTGCGCCACCTGCAGCGCGCGTGGTCCTTTCTGCGCGGAGAAGTGCAGGAATTCATTGACCTTTTGCCCGCGCAGCAGCGCGTCGACGAAGAATCCTGGTACCGGGGGACGGCGGACGCCGTCTATCAGAATTTCGACATCATCCGGAACTACCGTTCCCGGCCTGAATTCATCGTCGTCCTGGCAGGAGACCACGTCTACAAGATGGATTACGCCGCGATGCTCGTCGACCACGTGGAAAACAAAGGCGAATGCACGGTCGCGTGTATCGAAGTTCCGCGCAGGAACGCGTGTTCCTTTGGCGTCATGTCCGTTGACGCATCGAATAAAATCTTGGATTTCGTCGAAAAACCCGAAGAACCCGCATGCGTTCCCGGAAAACCCGGGCAGTCGTTGTGCAGCATGGGAATCTACGTCTTCAACGCGAATTACCTTTACGATGAACTCGAACGCGACATCGCCGACGAGTCGTCGAACCACGACTTTGGGAAAAACATCATCCCGAACGCCGTCAAAAACGGCGTCGCGTACGCGCATTTCTTCGAGCACAGCTGTGTGCACGCGCCCGAAGAAGGAAACAAGGAACACTACTGGCGCGACGTCGGTACCTTGGACGCCTACTGGGAAGCCAACATCGACCTGACGGCAACCGACCCAGCGCTCAATATCTACGACCGGAACTGGCCGATCTGGACCTACCGACCACAGCTTCCGCCGGCGAAGTTTGTTCACAACCAGCCCGGACGCCGGGGAAACTCGATCGAATCGACGATCGCCAGCGGATGTATCATCTCGGGCGAGACAAACCGGTCGATCCTGTTTTCCTCGTGCCGCGTCCATTCGTACGCGAAAGTCGACTGGTCGGTACTCCTTCCGGAAGTGCAGGTCGGGGGTGGCGCGCGCGTTCGGCGCGCGGTCGTCGACCACGGCGTCTGCATCCCGCCCGGAATGGTTATCGGAGAGAACGAACAGGAAGACGAAAGGCGTTTCCGCCGCACATCCAACGGAATCGTTCTGGTGACCCAGGCGATGATCGACCGTCTCGTATCGTAAAAGAATGCGCATACTTCACGTCGCGGCTGAAATCTTTCCGCTGGTAAAGACCGGCGGGCTTGCCGACATCATCGCGGCCCTGCCGAACGCGCAGGCACAACGCGGCAGCGACGTGCGCGTTCTTCTTCCGGGATTCCGGGGAATCATGGCGGGCGTCACCGACCTTGTTCCGGTCGCGCAAATCGGCCCCGTTTTCGGCGCGGCAACGGCACAGCTTCTGACCGGTTGCCTTCCCGGAAGCGAATTGACGGCCTACGTCATCGACGCGCCCTTTCTGTACGACAGGGAAGGCAATCCCTATGTCGGCCCCGACCGCCGCGATTGGAAAGACAACCACCGCCGTTTCGGGCTGCTCGGCTGGGCGGCGGCGCATATCGCCTTTGGCGAACTCGACGCGGAGTGGCAGCCGGACATCGTGCACGCGCACGATTGGCACGCCGGACTCGCGTCAGCCTATATCCGGCAGCATCCCTCGCTGAAGACGCCGACGGTCTTCACGGTTCACAACCTCGCGTTTCGCGGAATCTTTCCGATGGAATGCTACGGCGAACTCGGACTTTCGACCGAATTTCTGACGCCCTCTGGGCTTGAATTCTACGGCAGCTTTTCGTTCATGAAAGCCGGCCTCGTCTATTCCGACAAGATTACGACGGTCAGCCCGACCTACGCAAAAGAAATCCAAACGCCCGAATTCGGATGTGGGCTCGATGGCGTGCTGACCGAACGCGCCGACGATCTTTCGGGAATTCTCAACGGCGTCGACTACGATATCTGGACGCCGCAAGACACAAAAATCGCGCATACTTACACGGCGAACAACCAGAACGGGAAAAAGCTCTGCAAGCGCGCGCTCCAAAGGGATTTCGGCTTGCAAAGAGACGGCGATTCGCCTCTTTTTGCCGTCGTCAGCCGTCTTGCCGGCCAAAAAGGCATGGACCTCATCATCGATGCGCTGCCCGAATTGCTCGACGGCGGCGGGCAGCTCGTCGTCCTTGGCACCGGGGAAGCCGAGATCGAAGCCCGTTTTTTCCATGCGTCCCAGGCATACCCCGGCAGAGTTGCCGTACGCATCGGGTACGACGAAGCCCTTTCGCATCACATCATGGCCGGCGCCGACCTCCTGCTCGTTCCCTCGCGTTTCGAACCTTGCGGACTTACCCAACTCTATGCGCTGCGCTACGGCACGCTGCCGGTTGTCCACCGCGTCGGCGGTCTCTCGGACACGGTCGTCGACACGACGCGCGAAACCATCGCGTCGGCTCGCGCGACGGGCTTCGTTTTCGACCGCCCGGACAAAGCAGCGCTCGGATCCCGCATCCGCGATGCCTGTGCGCTCTATCGTAACGACAAGGTCGGCTGGAGAAAAATCCGCCGGCGCGCAATGCTTCAGGATTTTTCCTGGAACGATTCCGCCGCGCACTATGAAGTGCTATACCGGAATCTTCTCTGATTCTGTTGTACTCCTCGGCATCTCTCCTTCCGGTAAGTCTCTTCAGTGAAAATCGTCGGCGACGCGCTAGATTGCCTGCGGGCGGATTGCCATCCGCCCTACACGCTTTTCCCCCGGCGGGGCGATTACCCGCGGGCGGATTTCCCTCCGCCCCTCTAAGCGCAGGCAGGAGCGGGGCTTCCTCTACCCCCTCGGGGAATTTTCTTTTCAGAGCCTGTTTAGCAACCATCCTAATGAGGCCGAGGGGATATAGAATCGGGAGATGAGAAAAGCGTACCCGAGCGATATCACAAGAGAGGGCTATGCGAGGATAGAGGCGGACTTGCGCGCAGTCTCGAAGGCGACCCGTCCGCGCACCTATGACTTGTACGACGTGTTCTGTGCGGTTTTATACGTACTGAAGCAGGGCTGTACATGGAGGGCGCTGCCGCACGACTATCCGAAATGGGAGAACTGCTACTACCACTTTTGCAAGTGGAAGAAGCCGGAT
>JAIRZC010000274.1 GCA_031267455.1 Accumulibacter sp.
GGCGTCGAAATCCGGGCGTCTTTCTTCTTCATCCCCTTCACGCTGGCTGCGATCGTCCTGTTCTGGCCCTTCTTCGAACGATGCTTGGACGCCAATGCCGTAAAAACGATCCGCGCCGCAACAAGAAAAACGGCGGACGGGGCTCTAACCGCATTCGCCTGCGCGAGCGCGGTGGCATTTGTCGGTTTCCGTCTGCTGTCCGCCATTTTTCCTTCTCCGGCAGCCTCGGAGCGTTCCTCCACTTCTTTCGTCGGCACGGTCATCGCATTCCTTGGAATCCTGATTTTTGCGTTCTTCATAATGTGTTTTGCCTAGGCGTTTAATCCGTTCGCCATCGCCCGCACGATTTTTTCAGCCTCGTTCGTCCAGAATTCGAGTTCCGAGAGCGTCATGGCCCAGAGTTCCGAGGGAGGAAAGTGAAAGACATACGCGATCAGGACGGCGGCGTCTCGGACGTTGATCCGCCCAAAAAACCGCCGAGCGCCTCCACGATTTTCAGCGCATCCGGGACGGAGAGTTGATCGATCGCCGACGGCGGCCAGCCCGAGACGGCCGAAGCCAGGTCGAGGAGAAGCCCCATATCGAACGGCCGGCCCACGGGCAGGCTTCGGAGGTCGCCGGCCAGAGGTTCGCGCAGGACGATTTCAGAGACGGATTCGCCGTGAACATAAACGGGCGCGGACAACGGAATCGAAATTTTTTCCATCATACCTTCTCCGCGGGCTTGCCAAAAAACTCGAGCGAGGCTTTGGCCGAATCCGACGAATATTCGGGCGGCGCGGCGCAGACGGCGGCGCGAACGAGGTAGGTCGCGCCGGCGGAGGTCTCAAACGTGATCGTCGCATTAACCGTCGCGGCGATTTTGGCCAGATCGTCCTCGGTCGAAATCGCCGCGTCGCATTTCACGCGCGCCTCGACGGGCTTTTCGATCGACCCGACGATCCCCGAATCGGTAATGACCGGCTCGCGGGTAAATCCGCCGGGATTCAAGGTCGCGCCAGGCATCGACGCTAACGTCAGGCCATCGACGCGAATATAAGCTATGCCTGAATAATTTGCCATTGTATTTTCCTTCCCCGGCGCTTAGAGCAGAAACTGAATTTGAGCCGCAAAAACGCGGAACTGATTGACGATGTTCGGCGGCAGGAGCACGTCGACGCGATTGACGTCGGTCGGATTCCTTGCTACGAGCAGATCGGCCTTGAACTGGTCGACGTCCTCGACGAGGCCGACGTCCTCCCAATCGCGGAAGAGCGCGATCAATTCGGCGCGAATGATTTTCGGCGTGACGATCGCCTGTCCCGGCGCGTAATTCGTCCCGTCGTTCGCGAGCTTGAAGCGCGGGAATTTCTGCGAAATCCGCGCGCGTACCGAATAGCGGAGGTAGGAGAGCGTGTACATCGTCTCGACGTCGCGATACGAGGGATCGACAAGGCCCGAGGCATTTTGCGTATAACTCGTCACGGCGCGCTCGATGACGACATTTCCGCCGGCGTCGACGATCGTCGTCGCCGCGCCGTAGGACAAAAGATAGTTTCGTTCGGCGTGCGTAAAACGTATTTCCTCGGGCGCGGGGAGGATTCCGGGGAGCGCGAGCGTCTGGAGCGGCCGCGCGGGATCGATCGCCAGGTAATACGCCGCGACCGTTCCCGCCGTCGCGGCTTTGACCCACGCGGGTTTCGGTTCTCCGCCGGCCTCCTGCGACCAGAACGTGATGTGCGGACTATTCCGCGCCGACAAAAAACTGTTGATCGAACCGACCGAACCCGAAAGGCCGATGTGCGCGTGCCCGTCATTCTGGTAGAGCGGCCCCCAGCGCGTGTCGAGCTCGGCTTCGAGGAGCGCCAAATTCGCTGGGTCGGAAAACGCGCAGAGGATCGTGTTGTATTGCCCCTGCCCGAGGTTGGAGAGCGCCGTGGCGATCGACGCGTCTCCCGTGCCGCCCGATCCCGAAGCGATCGTCAGCGCGATCCCCCTGGGCAATTTTTCCGAGAGCGGGTAATAATTGACGCGTAAATCGATCCCCTTGGCCAGCGTGCCTTTATGCCGCGACGTGAGCGTGACGGCGTCTTCTTCGGCGGTCGCCGTCACGGGCAAATCGGCGTTGGCGTTGATGATCCCGGCCAGCGCCGCGGCGATACTCTCCGCGGTGTCGAAAACGCCAATGCCCATCGTTACGCGCTCGCCCGCGATGTAAAGCGCGAGCGTCCCCGCTTCTTCGGCCTCGCCTGAGAACGTCAAAAAAAACGTCGCGGCGGCGGAATCCGTATCGTCGGCAATCGGAATTACCCAGGTTTCCAGCGTATCGGTTGCGCGGAAAACCGCTTGCACCATCGCCGCGCCGATCGATCCGCGCCCGAAGATTTTTATTCCATCGGCTTCCCGGCTGATTTGCGCGGGAATGTCCGGCGTCGCGGTCCCTGTGGCCAGCATGGGCGCAATCAACATCAGGCGTTGCGGCATATTGACGAGGCCGCTAATCGCACGCGAGTTGTCAAACTCGACGTATTGTCCCGGCGTTAATAGATTTACCGGGATTTGGTTGAACGAGATCGCGGCATCAGCCATTTTCGTTTCCTTTCTTTTGTTCGGCGACTCTTTCGACGTCGCCGGATTTCAGGCAGCGCAGCCAGAACGGATGCCCGTCGGGCACATCGCGCGCGGCGGTGATTTCGATTCCGGTTTCCGGATCGCGAATCCGGCGGCCGGGAACGGGTTTTATTCTCATTTCATATCCTCGGTAAAATAACGTCAATTTCGGCGTCGATCTGCCCGTCGGGACGCGGCGGCGGTCGAGAGGTTGGGGAGAATTTCGACCGGTTGCGCGCCGAGCGTGATTTTTTCGTCGTCGCGAACGACGAACGCGGCCAGCATGGCATGGCCCGGCGTCAGCGCCTCGGTCGCCCCAGCGGAAAGAGTTGCCCGAAAGGCGTCGTCTTCCGGAAGCGCCGGAATTTCGACCGGTGAGAAACCTCCCGCCCGCCCGATCAGGCGAAAAAGAAGCGACCACCCCGCGGACGCGGGGTAGCCGT
>JAIRZC010000018.1 GCA_031267455.1 Accumulibacter sp.
GCGGCGTTGCGCTCCGAAGCGGCGACCGGTCCGGTATGGTCGAGAAGCTGGCCGAGTTCTTCGACCGCGTTGCAGACATCGGCGCGCAGCATGTTCTCGCCGAAGAATTGATGAAACATCTGCCCGACGGGGCTCTTGAGAAAGGCAACACCGCCCGAATGCCCTGGGCAGTGCCACGAATACGAACCGTCGGAAGCGTAATGCGTGAGCGCCTGGAAAAACGGCGGAAGCACGCTCTTCAAATAACTGCGAGCCTCGCGCGCGACGTAGCGCGCGATGAATTCCGGCGTATCCTCGAACATGTGGATAAATCCATGCAGTTCGCGCAACACGTCGTTCGGAATGTGCCGCGACGTACGCGTCTCGCCGTACAGGAAGATCGGGATTTCGCTGTTCCGGCAGCGGATCGCCATGACGAAGGCGCGCAATTCGGCGATCGTCTTTTCCGCTTCGCCCATCACGAGTTCCTCGTCGTCGATCGACATGATGAAGACCGAAGCACGGCTTTGTTGCTGCGCGAAAGAAGACAAGTCGACATAGCTCGTCACGCCGAGGACCTCGAAACCCTCGCTTCGGATCGCTTCGGCCAGCGCGCGTATCCCAAGGCCCGAGGCGTTTTCCGAACGGAAATCCTCATCGATGATGATGACGGGAAAATTGAAATGCATGGCCTGCCCCATGGAGAGTTGGAATCGCGCCGCGTTGACTGCGACCTCAGATTTTCGGCAAGGTGACGCCGACCTGCCCCTGATATTTCCCGCCGCGATCCTTGTACGAGGTTTCACAGACCTCGTCCGATTCGAAGAACACGACCTGCGCACAGCCCTCGTTCGCGTAAATCCGCGCCGGAAGCGGCGTCGTATTCGAAAATTCCAGCGTGACGTGGCCTTCCCACTCCGGCTCGAAGGGCGTGACGTTTACGATGATCCCACAGCGCGCGTAGGTGCTTTTTCCGAGGCAAATCGTCAACACGGAGCGCGGGATGCGGAAATATTCGACAGTACGGGCCAGCGCAAACGAGTTCGGCGGAATAATGCACGAATCAGCGTCAACCTCGATGAATGAATTCGGGTCGAAATTTTTCGGGTCTACAATCGTCGCGTTAATGTTAGTGAACAGCTTGAACTCGTTCGAACACCGAATGTCGTAACCGTAGCTCGACGTTCCGTACGAAACGATTTTTCGACCGTCGACGAAACGAACCTGGCGGGGCTCGAAAGGTTCGATCATTCCGTGCTCTTTTGCCATGCGGCAAATCCATTGGTCGGACTTGATGGACATCGTCAATCCCGTGCGTTCAACTGCGTTTTCCAAATTCGATGAGTGGCGTATTCTAAACCCAGAGGCTCTTGAAAAAGAAATGATTTCACAAGTGTCGCGCGGCGCATTCGGTGATAAACCGCATTCGGAAATCCGAAGAGGCCGTAAAGGCCCTGGCCATGCGTTGGCTTGTCTCATTCGGTTGCAAAAAGCGTGGGGGCCGTCATTACTCCATGGGTTTTCGTCGCAAACGGAATGATGATTCGCGTAAAATCCGTAAATATTGCTCTCGTTCCCTTCTCGCTTCGATCCATCCCGTTCGACAGCAACTGGAGCGCATTTACAGCGTATCGATTCAAGCGCGGCATTCTCGCCGCATGAAAAATGGAGGAAATATGATTGTCCTTGTTACCGGAGCAAGTTCTGGATTCGGCGAGGAAATCGCGCGCAGATTTTCGCAGGAAGGCCATCGTGTTATCGCTGCCGCGCGGCGCATTGGACGCCTGAAGAATCTGCGGGCTGAAGTCGGCGAGTCGCTTTTTCCCTTGGGTATCGACGTGACCGACAACTCGTCGATCGAAGCGGGAATCGCGAGTCTTCCGAAAGACTGGGCGCCGATCGACATTCTCGTCAATAACGCGGGGCTTGCGCTCGGCATCGAACCAGCGCATTTTGCATCGATCGAGGAATGGGAAACGATGATCGACACGAATAACAAGGGCCTTGTCAGAATGACTCGCGCGCTTTTACCCGGCATGGTCGCGCGCAACACGGGACATATCGTCAACATCGGTTCGGTAGCAGGCGAGTCGCCATATCCCGGCGGGAATGTCTATGGGGCAACCAAGGCTTTCGTCGAACAATTTACGCGCAACCTGAAAGCCGACCTCGTCGGTACCGGCGTCCGAACGACGACGATTGCGCCGGGTCTCTGCGGCGGGACTGAATTCTCGAAGGTCCGTTACCGCGGCGACGGTGCGGCGGCCGCGCGCGTCTATGAAGGGACCACGCCACTTACCGCTTCTGATGTTGCCGAGGCCGTCTTCTGGGTAACGACATTGCCGCCACACGTCAACATCAACCACCTCGAGATGATGCCGACCTGCCAGGGTTATAACGTCTTCAATGTCAAGCGAAACGACTGAAGAAGCCGCAGGCACGGGAATGTCGTCGATCCGGGTCGAGGCGCTTTCGCTTGAATACCGTACCCGCGCAGCGTGTCTTGCAAAGTCCCTGAAGCTACCGTTCGCGGGCGAAACAGACCTCTGTGCGAAACCCGAAGCGAAATTCGCCCTGCAAGTCGGAGAGCGAGGTCTGCACTTCGCCGCGATTTCCGGCGAGGACACGGATTTCTCGGGACCGATCCGCGTGGATTTCGTTTCCGGCGGCGCGGCATACCGGCGGCGCTACGGTGGAGGCGCCCACCAGATGATCGCAAAAGCGGTCGGACTCAAACCGGGAATCCGCCCGAGCGTTCTTGACGCCACCGCTGGTCTCGGGCGCGACGCTTTTGTCCTTGCAAGTCTCGGCTGCACACTGACGCTCGTCGAATGCCAACCGATCGTCGCCGTCCTGCTCGAAGATGGATGGAAGCGTGCTTTGGAAGCCTCTGAAACGGCGCCGATTATCGCGCGCATGCGCCTCATTTGTGCGGATGCAATCTCGTTGATGCGCACGTGGCGCAACGTACCACCGCAGGTCGTTTACCTTGATCCAATGTTCCCGCCGCGCGTCAAAACGGCGCAAGTGAAAAAAGAAATGCGCCTCTTTCGCTCGCTGGCCAATGAAGACGATTCTCCCGATCTGCTCGAAGCCGCGCTTGCGCTGGCATCCAACCGCGTTGTCGTCAAGCGCCCCCGAAAAGCTTCTCCGATTGCCGGTACCTCTCCAAAATACGCGATGGAGGGCCGTTCGAGCCGCTTCGACATTTATCCGATGAAAGCGTTCTCGAAAACAGGACTTGTGGCCCATAAGGAAACGAAACAGGGCCGCGCGCCAACGAATTCCTCC
>JAIRZC010000024.1 GCA_031267455.1 Accumulibacter sp.
GGTTCCGAGCGCTTGATTTCCCTGGCGATCTGGGGAATCTTCATCCTTCACATCACGGGTTTCGCGGAACCGACGATCGCTTTTCTCGAACAACTCTCGTTTCCGGTCGGCGCGCAACGCCTGAACCTCTGGCAGTTGCTGCGCGGCGCCGTGACGGTTTGCTTCACGCTGCTGGTCGCCCTGTGGTTCGGCAGCCTGATAGAGGATCGGCTTTCGCGGGCGCGGCGAATCGATCGGAGCGTGCGTGAACTGCTCGTCCGGCTTTCAAAGTCGCTACTCCTCGTCGTTGCCTTGCTTTTCAGTCTTTCGCTCGTCGGAATCGATGTGACGATGCTCTCGGTTTTTGGCGGCGCGTTCGCGGTCGGTCTTGGCTTCGGCCTTCAAAAAATCGCGAGCAGCTATGTAAGCGGTTTTATCATCCTGCTCGATCGCTCGATCCGAATCGGGAACATCGTGGCGATCGACGCCTCGACGACGGGCACCGTGACGCAAATCACGATGCGCTACACGGTGCTGCGAATGAGTTCGGGCGCCGAAGTTCTGATACCGAACGAAAATCTCGTCAGCAACATCGTGCGGAATTTCACGTTTTCGGACACGAAAATGCGCGTCTCGATCACCACGCGAATCGCGTACGATTCCGACGTGAAAGAGGCGATGCGGCTGATGACAAAAGCCGCGCGGGGGCATTCCCGAGTGTTGTCCGACCCCGCGCCGGCGGTAACGCTGACCGAGTTCGCGGACAGCGGGATCGATCTGGAGCTCGGTTTCTGGGTCGGCGATCCGGAGGCGGGAACCGCCGGCGCGCGATCGGATATCGCGCTCGATATCCTGGAAGCCTTCGGCGTAAACGGGATTGAAATGCCCTATCCCCGGCGCGATATCCACCTGTTGAATCCTCCGCCGGAAAAAGCTGCCCGGTTTCAACCTCCTCCATGATTTCGTCGATGCCGCCCTGCCCCGCGCCGAATGTTTTTCGGCCTTCCTCCGTCTCACCGGGGATTCGCAAATGGACACGCCGGAAAGAAAAAACGCGCTGAAAACCGCAGATCCCCGCGCGGGAATATCCGAATCACTGGCGCCGGATGAAAATCCCCGCCCGCGGATGTCGCCGCTCATCGACGACAGGATTCGCGCGGGCTTCCCATCGCCCGCATCGGGCGACGCCAGCTGCGGGATCGACCTCAATGAGCACCTCATCCGAAACCCGGCGGCCACTTTTTTCCTGGTCGTTTCAGGCGACTCTATGGTCGGCGAGGGAATCGACGACGGCGACATGGTCATCGTCGATCGTTCGGTCGAGCCGCGTTCGGGTTCGATCGTCGTCGCCGCGATCGAGGGCGATTTTACGCTCAAGCGCTTCGTCAAAACGGCCGCGTCGTTCGAATTGCATTCGGGCAATCCGGAATATCCGGTGATTCATCCGAAACATGAGGACGACCACATCGTCGGCGTCGTCTGCTGGATCCTGCGAAAATGTTCGCGCTGATCGACGGAAATTCGTTCTTCGCCTCGTGCGAGCGGGTTTTCCGCCCGGATTTGTGGCGAAAGCCGGTCATCGTCCTCTCGAACAACGACGGGTGCGTCATCGCGCGCAGCGAGGAGGCCAAAAAAGCCGGTATCCCCATGGGCGCGCCGTTTTTCAAGATTTCGGGTCTCGTCGAGCGCCATGGAATCGCCGCGTTCAGCTGCAATTACGAGCTCTACGCCGACCTCTCGGCGCGCATGATGGCGTGCGTCGCGTCGCTGGCGCCCGCCCTGGAAGTGTATTCGATCGACGAAGCCTTCGCCGATTTCTCCGGAATCACCGACGCATCGGCGCTCGGTGTAAAAATCCGCCACCGCGTCATGCGGTGGATCGGCATTCCGGCCTGCGTCGGTATCGGAGCAAGCAAGACGCTGGCCAAATTCTCCAACCATCTGGCCAAAAGGAATCCGCGCTTTTCCGGCGTCTGCAACTGGCTCGACCTGACCGAAACCGAACGCCTGCAATGGATGCGAAGCACGAGCGTTTTCGATCTCTGGGGGATCGGGCGCAAACTCGGCGAAAAACTTTTGGAGCAACGCATCCGGACGGTCTTCGATCTTTATGGAGCCGACCCCGCGCTGATGCGCCGCCGCCACAGCGTGACGGTCGAGCGCATCGTCCACGAACTGCATGGGATTCCCTGCCTGGAACTCGAAGAAATCTCTCCGGCGCAACGGCAGGTATTGCGGAGCCGCTCCTTCGCCGAAGAAGTCTCGGATATCGGCGAGATCAAGGCGGCCGTGTCCCGGCACGCGCACAGCGCCGCCGCCGCGCTCCGTCGATGGAACGGCCTCGCGTCCTGCGTCGGTGTCATGATCCGCACGAATCGCTTCAAGGCGGAACGGCATTTCGGCTGGGATGTCACTTCACTCCCCGCGCCGAGCAGCGATACTTTGGTCTTGAGCGCCGCGGCCACCCGGCTGGCCGGGAGAATTTTCCGTCCCGGAATGAAATACAAGAAAGCCGGCGTCGTCCTTCTCGAACTGGTCGACGCGAACACGCGGACGGGGGACCTTTTCAATCCGGGCGATTCGGAACGCTCGCGCGCGCTGATGCAAACGATCGATTCGATCAATTCGCGCTACGGTGGAGAAGCCGTCAAAAGCGCCGCCGAACTCGTCGGGACGAAATGGCACACGCGCCGCGAACGTCTTTCGCCGCGCTATACGACACGCTGGGACGAATTGCGGCGCGTCGATGCCGGAACGACGAACACGGGATTCAAAGAACCGGTTTCGCCGCGCCGCCCGGATTTTTCTCCGCCGCGCTCCGAATCGGCCACTCGAGCGTAAAGCGCGCGCCGTCGAGCACGGGCGAATCCGACGCGCTCGCCGAACCCCGGTGCATCCTGAGAACCTGGCGCACGATCGCAAGGCCAAGTCCGTGACCGCCGGTCGCGCGGTCGCGCGACCGGTCGAGACGCGTGAAGGGGTGAAAAATCTGCGTGCGATCTCCGGGGGGAATTCCGATTCCGTCGTCGTCAACGTGGACGCGAATCAGGCCGTCCGCGACTTCCGCGCTCACGATGATGCGGCTCGTCGCGTATTTGATTGCGTTCCGCAGCAAATTTGTCAACGCGTACGACATGCTCCACGGGTCGATGTCGGCCTCCTGATCCTCGGGAAGTCCCCTTGTGTTTACGGTCAACGAAAGCGTATGACCGAGAATGCGAACCGCGTTGGTTTTTTCTTCGATCCACGGAACGATCCGCACGGGACTCAAGTTCGATTCGAACTGCCGGCGTTCGTAACGCGCATAGACGAGGCTGGAATCGACGAGATTGTCGAGTTCTTCGACATCCGTATCGAGCATACGGAGCAAGCGCTTCCGCTCCGCCTCGTCGGCCTCCGGAATCATCTCGAGCGCAAAACGCATTCGCGCGATCGGCGTGCGAAGTTCATGCGAGATTGAAGACGAGAGCGCCTTTCTCGTCGCGATCAGGTGTTGTATGCGCTCCGCCATGCCGTTGATCGTTTCGGTAAGCAGCGCGAACGTACTGGAGAGCGCTTCGGGCGCGCGCGATTCGAGGTGTCCCTCGCCAAGGTTTCGCGCGGTCTGGCGCAGCGCTTCGAGATCGCGCCCGATGGGGCGTATCCAAAACCAGACGGCGATGGCGAGAAAAACGCTGATCAAGGCCAATGTCATCAAACGTACCCGCAACTCGGGCGACATGATCCCGCGAGGCCACCTGGCGTCGGGTCTCGACGCCGACAGGGGGCCGACGACAAGTATGCTCGATGTCTGCTTCAAGCGGTGGTAAAGCGTCTCGCCGTCGACGGCGACCGCGAGGTTTCCCGAATCGAGCCGCTCGGCCTGATCGGTCGGAAGGTTCAGCGACCAGCGGTCGACGATGTCGAGGTTGTACGCGAACTTCTTGTCAAGTTCCTTGATGGCTTGCGGCCAGCGGGAACGCGGTCTGCGGGAAAGATCTTCCTCGATCAGAAAGATCGTTCCGCGCATGAAACGCCGCATATAGTCGTCGGCGAACCCCTTGACGGCGATCGAGATAAGGACATCGACGGCAAAGACGATGGCGATGAAGGCTCCCATCACTAAAAAATAAAAATTGAGGAAAAGGTGCGAAAAACGATAGCGACCGCGCCACGAGGCATGCCCGTGGCGGCTGAAGAAACCGAACAGGCCGCGGCGGCTCGCGTTACCAGTCATGCTTGCTGAACAGATACCCCTTGCCGCGCACGGTTTTTATGCGTGTCGGGTTTTCCGGGTCGTCGCCGAGCTTGCGCCTCAGGCGCGAAATGCGCGCGTCGATCGAACGATCGATTCCATCGAACCCGATTCCACGAAGCTCCTGCAAAAGATCGTCGCGCGACAGAATGCTCCCGGCGTTGAGCGCAAGCAGCCAAAGCAGGTCGAATTCGGCCGTCGTCAGGTCGATCTGCGTCTCGCCGAGGCGAGCGCTTCGCGTGGATTGGCTGATCGCGAAGTTTCCGAACAAGAGTTCGCTCACCCCGTCCGGCGACGGCAAATCGCCCTCGACCGGCGTGAAGCGGCGCAACAGGGCCTTGATGCGCGCGAGCAGCAAACGCGGCTGGACGGGCTTGGCGATGTAATCATCCGCGCCGAGTTCAAGGCCGAGAATCTGGTCGAGGTCCTCGTCGCGCGCGGTGAACATGAGGATGACGCCCCTGTATTTGGGCCGGATGGAACGGCAGACTTCAAAACCATCCTTCCCCGGAAGCATGACATCGAGGACGACGAGATCGGGATTCTCGGCGAGTATCCGATTCTCGGCGGCATCGCCACGCGTTTCGGTCGTCACTCTAAAGCCGTTTTTCCGTAAATATTCCGCAGTCAATTCGATGAGACGTAAATCGTCCTCGACCAGCAAAATGTGTGTAAGCATATCCGGATAAATCCTTCGACTGGTGCGTTGAAGAACGTGGGCGGAAACGATCGTTCCATTTCCAATTCGCCCGTGCCATTGTCGACTTCGCTTTGTCGTGCCGCGGCATCGTCCGCGCTTCCTTTCGCGCTCGTTCATGAACGGAACGAACGATCGCGCCGACATGCGGGGCCGTGTTCGACTGAATGCGTATATTCTAGCACGCGCCCGCGGAGACGACCCTCGGAAGCCGGAGACGACGGGCCAACTTATTCCATTCCAAAATGTCCGCGTCGATAATGGCTACGTCGATTTTTCCCGCCGCCTGTCAACGGAACGTCGATGTTCTCGCGAACGATTCATAGAGTCATCGGCCTTTTTCCGGAACGCGACGCTCCTCGACCGCGTACAACCTGCCCTGCCAGGTATTTCGCGCGCGCAGGCGTTCTTCGAACAGAGGAGGAAATTTGTCGAGGCGCATTCCCCAATCGGGCGAAGCGAGGACGTCGGGCGGGACTTCGCTGCCGAGGCGCTGGATTTTTACATTCGGCGGAAGGCGCTCGACGATATCGATGACACTGTCGAGGTAGCTCTCCATGTCTGGAAGGCGAAAACTCTCGGGGGCCGCGAGATAGCGTTTTGCAAGGCGCGTATTTCGCACGATCTGCAATTGATGAAATTTGAGCGCGTCCGCCGGGAGTGAGGCAAGCGCCTCCGCCCCTCGTATCAGGCTCTCGCGCGTCTCGAGCGGCAAGCCGATCAGAAGATGTCCCGTCAAGAAAAGGCCGCGCCGCGCCGCGCGTGTAAAAGCGTCGCGGGTGCAGGAAAAATCGTGGCCACGCAGGCACTCCTTAAGGACGGCATCCTCGCAGGATTCGATTCCGATTTCGAGTTCGACGAAAACGCGTCTCGAGAGGCCGGCCAGGTAATCGAGCGTTTCGTCGGGAAGGCAGTCGGGGCGGGTTCCGATGACGAGGCCCGCGATGTCGGTGTGGATAAGCGCCTCTCCATAGGCTTTCTTGAGCTTTTCGACTGTGGCATAAGTATTGGAATAGCGCTGGAAATACGCAAGAAAAGCCCTGGCGCGCGGATAGCGGCGGCGGGCGAATTCGACTCCGGTATCGATCTGTTCGCCGATGTCGCGCAACCCTTTTAAGTAGCTCGGCGAAAAACCTTCGTTGTTGCAGAAACTGCACCCGCCAAAGCCGAGCAAACCGTCGCGGTTGGGACAAGTAAACCCGGCATCGACCGAGATTTTTTGAAGGCGCCCGCCGTAGCGCTCTTTCGCCCAGTCGTTGTAGGCATTGTAGCGGCGGCCGCGAAAGGCTTCTGGAATCGCCGCGCTCATTTTCGGAAGAGGCGAGCGATGAAAAGCCTGCCGCGGGAGAAAAAACATCGAAACGGCTTATTCCAGTAAGGCATAAACAAATCGATAAATGAGCTTTGAAGCGCTAAAGCATCTGCTATATAGTAG
>JAIRZC010000031.1 GCA_031267455.1 Accumulibacter sp.
GAGCCGGATACTTCCCGATCCCCTGGCCGTCGTCAGGGCGGGTCTCCGTCTCGCGGCGTCCGGCGAACTTTGGCGTCACGTCTGGGTCAGCGCTTTTCGCGCGCTCGCCGGTTTTTTCATCGGCGGCGGCTTCGGGCTTTTGCTTGGCCTTTTGACGGGTTCGTTCCGGCAAGCGGAAATCGCCCTGGACACTTCGCTCCAGATGATACGGAATATTCCGCCGCTCGCGCTGATTCCCCTGGTCATCCTCTGGTTCGGCATCGACGAGGCGGCCAAGCTTTTCCTGATTTCGCTCGGGGTTTTTTTCGTCGTCTATATCAATACCTTCCACGGAATCCGCTCGGTCGACCCGGATCTGATCGAGATGGGCAGGAGCTACGGCTTGAAGGGCTGGGAGCTTTACCGCGAAATCATCCTTCCGGGCGCGCTCTCGTCGATCCTCGTCGGCGTTCGTTATGCGCTCGGGTTTATGTGGGTTCTTCTGATCGTCGCCGAAACGATTTCGGCGCAGGAGGGTATCGGTTATATGACAATGAACGCGCGCGAGTTTTTGCAGACCGACGTCGTCCTTTTGGGAATCCTTTTGTACGCGCTGCTCGGCAAGGCCGCCGATGTCGTCGCCCGGACGCTCGAGAGCCATTGGCTCAAATGGAATACCGCGTACGAGACGGCATGAAAAAGGCGAGCGCGTCCATGAGACGCTGGTGACGCCAGGGGGGCGGGAGCGGCGGCGCGGAACCGAAGCTGCGATTCCGGAAGATTTTCCGACGATTGGAAAAAAGGAATGACATGGGGAATGGAGGGTTTTTGGGGAAGTTTTGGGGAAGCTTTCACAAAAAGGCGCGTCCTTTCGGCGGCGCGGAGGAAGGCGCCCGGGTGTCTGGCCCGGCGGACAAAAGCTTTCTCGCGGAAAAGGGAATCGGCGTCCGAGTCCGGGGGCTCGTCAAGCGTTTCGGCGATCGCGAGGTATTGCGCGAACTGAATCTCGAAATCCCGCGCGGGGAATTCGTCTGCGTCGTCGGACGCAGCGGCTGCGGGAAAAGTACTTTCCTGCGTCTGTTGGCCGGTCTCGAGGAGATTTCGTCGGGGACCGTCGATTTTGGCGATTCCCCGGCGAAGGGGCGGCGCAAAGACGCGCGAATCATGTTCCAGGATCCGCGTCTTCTTCCGTGGCGAACGGTGATCGAGAATATCGCGATCGGTTTTTCGGGCGGTGAGATCGACGGGCAGGCGCGCGAAGTCGCAAAGCAAGTCGGGCTTGCCGACCGCGCCGACGACTGGCCGGGCCGGCTTTCGGGCGGGCAGCGGCAGCGCGTTGCCCTGGCGCGCGCGCTGATCCACCGTCCTCGCCTTCTGCTGCTCGACGAACCGCTCGGCGCGCTCGACGCGCTCACGCGGCTGGAGATGCAGCGCCTCATCGAGAATGTATGGAAACAGCATGAATTCACGGCGGTGCTCGTGACGCACGATGTCTCCGAGGCAACGATCCTCGGAGATCGGATCCTCCTGATCGAGGATGGGTGCGTGACCCTCGATGAAAAAGTCGATCTGCCGCGTCCGAGAGAATATGGGCAACCCGGCCTGGCGGCGATCGGCCGCCGCGTTCTCAAGCGGATCATGTCGATCGATTCGATCGATCCTTGCAACCGTGTCAGGGGGAGGATCGTCGATATCCAGATCGGGAAGCCGCTCTCGGAAGTCAGCGTCGAGACAGAAGGTGGGATCATCGCGGTCGCGATTTCGAGCCGCTCGCTCAGCGAGCAGCCCTTTGAGCTAGGAAGCGAGGTTTTCGCGTTTTTCAAATCGAACGAGCTTATTTTGGCAACGGACGCGGGCTAACGCGCTTGTTTTGCAATTTTCGCGCGGGACGGGAAAATTCGACGCGAGGCGGCCCTTTGCGCGAAAGGATCGTATTTCCGACATTCCCGCAGGCCCGCAGGCCCGAAGTTTCCGTCGTTATATGCTTTTCATAAAAAAATCGTTCCTTTCATTCCATCGCCGATGGAAACTTTCCGCGGGAGAATTTTTCGTCAACAGGAAATGGAGAAACGAATATGCGACGTTTGTTTTTGAAAGTTTTTCTGGGCGCGTTGTTCAGCGCCGCGTTCATGGCGTCTTCACACGCCGGATACAATCCGAAAGTCCTGCGCATCGGCTTTCAGAAGTCGGCCAGCGTACTGACGCTGATCAAGGCGCGGGGAACGCTGGAAAAGCGTTTTTCACCCAGTGGCATCGAGGTGAAATGGATCGAATTCCCGGCGGGTCCGCAAATGCTCGAGGGTTTGAACATCGGCGCGATCGATATCGGTTATGTCGGAGAAGCGCCGCCGATCTTCGCGCAGGCGGCTGGCGCGGATTTCGTTTATGTCGCGTATGAAGGAAGCTCGCCCGGCGCCGAGGCTTTGCTGGCGCGGAAGGATTCTCCGATAAACGAGGTTCGCGAGCTCAAGGGGAAAAAAATAGCGCTCAACAAGGGATCCAACGTTCATTATTTTCTTGTCAAACTGCTCGAAAAGAACGGACTGAAATACAGTGACATTCAGCCGGTCTTTCTCGCGCCCGCGGACGCGCGGGCGGCTTTCGAGCGCGGGAGCGTCGATGCCTGGGTCATCTGGGATCCCTATGCCGCCGCTTCGGAAAAGCAGATCGGCGCGCGCGTCCTTTCGGACGCGACGGGCGTCGTGAAGAATTATGCTTATTTTCTCGCCGAGCGGACTTTCGCGACGAAGAGCGCGGATACCCTGGCGCAGCTGTTCGAGGAACTGCGCAAAGAGGGCGAATGGGTCAATCGGAACCATAAGGAAGCCTCGCTGCGGGTCGCGCCCCTGCAAGGACTCGACGAGGACATCGTCGAAAAAACCTTGCGCCATTACAGCAACGTCTTCAAACCGATCACCGATTCGGTGCTCACCGAACAGCAGGAACTGGCCGATGTGTTTTTCGAATTGAAGCTGATTCCGAAGCCGATCAAGGTCAAGGACGCCCTGCCCTGATTTACGCGGCCGTCCGCCGCCCGCGCGTCGACTACCGCGGGAGCGGATGGAAAGATTCCATCTTCATTCATTGTGACGAGGATTGTAAAATGAGTTTATTTTCTGGAAAGAGGCGGCGTGTTCTCGCGCTGTGGGCAGGCGTCGCGGTTCTTGCCGGGAGTTTTGCGCTTCCCTCGCGCGCGCAGTCGCAAGGACAGTTCAGGATTGGTTATCAGAAATACGGGATACTCGTTCTTCTGAAAGCCCAAGGCGCGTTGGAAAAACGTCTCGCGCCGCTCAAGATCGAAGTCAAATGGACGGAGTTTCCGGCAGGCCCCGTCATGTTGGAGGGCTTGAACGTTGGCTCGATCGACCTCGGACAGGTGGGCGAAACGCCTCCGATTTTCGCGCAGGCGGCCGGAGCCGATCTTGTCTATATCGGTTATGAACCTCCGGAACCCGAAGGCGAGGCGATCATCGTCAAAAGCGATTCGGCGATTCGAACCCTTGCTGGCTTGAAAGGGAAAAAAGTCGCCCTCAACAAGGGATCGAATGTCCATTACCTGCTCGTGAAGCAATTGGAAAAAGCCGGTCTTCGCTACAGCGATGTCGAGGTTTCGTTTCTCCCGCCCGCGGATGCGCGCGCGGCCTTCGAACGCGGGAGCGTTGATGCCTGGGTCATTTGGGATCCCTTTCTCGCCGCTGCCCAAAAGCAGTTGGGCGCGCGCGTCCTGGCGGACGGCAAAGGCGTCGTGAATAATACATCGTTCTATCTCGCCTCGCGCGCCCATGCCGAAAAAAATCCCGAAGTGATCGACATCGTCCTCGATGAGCTTTCGAAGCTCGACGAATGGGCGAGGAATAACCGTAAAGACGTCGCCGTCCTGCTCGCTTCGTATATCGGGCTCGAACGATCGATTGCCGAGCTTTCGGTTTCGCACAACAGTTACGGCGTGAAACCGATCGATGAGGCCGTTCTCGAACAGCAGCAGCAAATTGCCGACACTTTCCTCAATCTGAAATTGATACCGAAGGCCGTCAGGGTTCGCGATGCCGCGTTGAAAAAGCGTTGACCCGAGCGATGCGCCGGCGGCGTGGAAGCGATTGGAAAAAATTCCGGCCGCCGACTTTTTGATCGAATCGAATAAAAATGACCCAAGAGTACATATTCACCTCGGAGTCGGTATCGGAAGGGCACCCGGACAAGGTAGCCGACCAGATATCCGACGGGATTCTGGACGCGATTCTCGCGGAAGACCGGAACGGGCGTGTCGCGTGCGAGACGCTGGTATCGACGGGTCTCGTCGTGATTTCGGGCGAGATCACGACGAAGGCGCACATTGACTATCGGGGAATTGCGCAGGACGTCATTCGGCGGATCGGCTACGACGATTCGGAGATAGGTTTTGACTACAAGAGTTGCGCGATCCTGACGGCGATCAACCGTCAATCGCCGGACATTGCGCAGGGCGTTGACGAAGGCCGGGGACTCGACCTTGATCAGGGCGCGGGCGACCAGGGGCTGATGTTCGGATACGCGTGCAACGAAACGCCGACGCTCCTGCCGTTTCCGATCTACTACGCGCACCGGATCATGCAGCGGCAGGCCGAAATGAGGCGTTCCGGAAAATTCGACGGGCTGCGTCCGGACGCCAAGAGTCAAATCTCGGTTCGGTACATCGACGACAAGCCGGCGTACATCGACACGATCGTCGTCTCGACGCAACACGCGCCGGAAGTATCGCACGCGCAACTGAGCGAATGCGTGATCGAAGAAATCATCAAACCGGTCGTTCCGAAGGAAATGATCAACGGCAAAACGCGCTACCTGATCAACCCGACGGGGCGTTTCGTCATTGGAGGCCCCCACGGCGACTGCGGCCTGACGGGTCGAAAAATCATCGTCGACACCTACGGGGGGATGGCGCGTCACGGAGGCGGGGCGTTCTCGGGGAAAGACCCGTCGAAAGTCGACCGGTCGGCGGCCTACGCGGCGCGGCACGTTGCGAAGAACCTCGTCGCGGCGGGTCTGGCCGAGCGATGCGAAGTGCAGATTGCCTACGCGATCGGAGTGGCGCGACCGGTATCGCTGATGGTGCGCACCTGCGGGACGGGGAAGATTCCGGACGAAAAACTCGTCCAACTCGTCGAAGCGCGCTTCGATTTGAGGCCCAAGGGAATCATCGAGTCGCTGGACCTCCTGCGCCCGATTTACTCGAAGACGGCCGCTTATGGTCACTTCGGACGCGACGAACCCGAATTCACCTGGGAAGCTATCGACCGCGCCGAGGAGATCAGGCACTCTCTCTGAAA
>JAIRZC010000186.1 GCA_031267455.1 Accumulibacter sp.
CGAAAACATCCCCGCGCGAAACTTCCAGTCGGGACGGAAAAAAAGGACAATTTCACGAAAAAAACAAAAGGCGCCCGCGATCGAAAGCGCATACCAGACGAGATTCGAAAGATGAAAACCGATGAACTCGTCGCCGAACAAACGAAAATCGAGCCAATAGGTAAAATCGCGAAGCGGAAGGAATTCCCAGGGGTTCGCCGGTTCCAGAAAAAGCCGGTAGAGTTCCGAAAAAGGCGCCTGGCGTAAAAAAGTGTTCGAAAACGCGAGATAAATCTCGTCGTCGGCAAAAGGCTGTTGAAACAGAGTCTGCAAATACAGGCAAAAAACCAGCAGCAGGGATAAGGCCAGAATATTGCGAAGGACTTGCCGCTCATGCGGCGAATCCAGTATATTTTCTGCGCTCACTTTACACAGTTATGACAGTTAGCTGTTTCCCGGCTTGCAGGACATTTTTTTACGGCCAGCGTCATCGTAGCCTTCAGACCATACCGCAAGACTTTGTATGATATAATAATACGAAACATCGGGTTCGGTGCGAAGTTGTTCGCGCGCCCGGCGGATCGATTCACGCAATTTCCCGGATTCCACACAAAATTTTTCCCGCAAATCCTTCAAGTCGGGTTTCATGGTTTCGTCCGTCGAAAGCTTGCGCAAGGGCGTGTAAGCCTCATGGGTATCGATATACCGAAGCATTGCATCGGCGGCATACGGTCTTTTGAATCCTTGCGCAACACTTCTCGCTTCTCCGTACCGTTTCGCAAGCATCAGTCTTGGGGAAATTCTGTCACTAAGGACAACATGAAAATTCGGTTGATATCCGTATTCAATATCGAGCATATCATATATCCCATCTCTTCCCCATTCGTCGATCCTCATCCACGTTATCGCCATGCAGGGAAAAATCAGTATAGCTACCGCGATGCCCATCGCGCGCGGTTTCGTGAACCGGCCGAGGATATCGACTCCCATCAGCGACAAGCCGGCAATCGAAACGAAAACAAAGCGCTCGCCCGCAAGCGACCAAGTGCCAAACGGGATGAACTGCAAATAAACGAGCATTGGCGAGAGTGCCAGAACGACGCCGAGCGCCGAAAGCGAGCGCCGCTTTATCAGGACACGCAGCGCGCCGAATCCCGCAATCACGGCAAATCCGCTCACCAACCAATGCCACGCGCCGTACTGATAAACGTCGTAATAAAGGCGCATCGGGTACGGAAACAGCAGGATTCCAAGCAATGCGCTCAGGATGCGTGAAGCACGATCCAGTATCGCGAAAATGCCCAAATGATTTTCGACGCGGATGCCGGTGTCCGCCCCGACGCGGATATGAATGGCGCACGCCAAGGCCGCCAACGAAAAAAACAGCAACACGGTGGAAAATTTTCCGACATTCCTTCCGGTGTTTTTTTCAAGCGATTGATCGCCGACGCACAGGAGAACACCCGCAAAAATCACGCAAGCGACCGCCGCGCCCTTTCCGAAATACGCGAGGAATAAAAGAAACGCCGAGACGATGATTTCACGCCATGGTCGCCCGTTGCGCACTGCGTGCGTCAACAGGGCCAGCGAGAACAAAACCAGCGATCCGGCGACGAGTTCCTTGCGCGAAGCGACCCAAGCCACGGCCTCGACATGCGCCGGGTGCGCGGCAAAAAAAAGAGCGCCCACCAGCGAGAGCAGGGACGCTTTCTCTCCCCATTCCGGACGGCAAAGAAGGATCAGTTGATGGAATAAAAAATACGCGCCCCCGATCGAGAGCGCGTACCAGATGAGATTCGTGAAATGGAAACCGGAAAACGTATCGCCGAACAGGCGAAAATCCAGCCAGTAGGTAAAATCACGAAGCGGCAAAAACTCCCAGGCATTTGCCCGGACAAGAAAAAATTTATAGAGATCGGTCCATGGCGCTTCGCGCAAAAGGTGATTATCATACGAAAGATAGAGGTAATCGTCCGCAAAATGCATCTGGCGCAAGGTTTTGAAATACAGGCAGAAAACGAGGAACAACGACTGAAGCATAATATTCCGAAGTGTTCGCCATTCCTGTGTCGAATCGGCGGGAGTCACTCGCCCCCCCCCGGCGTCGATGCAATTGCTTTGAAAAAGACCGCTTCCAGAGAAGCTTTTGGCTGCACATTCTGGATGATCCCACCGCCGGCCTGTACCCTTGAAATGACAGCCGACATACCCGAGAGGTCCGTTTCGACGACATACAATCCGGAGCGTAGTTCTTCGCTCCCTTCGGTCGGCGTATCCGCCCGATAACGAACGATGTAGCGGTCGGCCTGGTCGGCGAGAATTTCCCGCGGCGAGCGGATCGTCAACAGTTCACCGCGATGGATCAGGCAGAAACGGTCGGCGATCGCCTCGACGTCGTGAAGCACGTGCGACGAAAAAAACAGGGTTCCGCCGCCGCGGCGGAATTCGTCGAGGATGTCGACAACATCTTTTCGACCCACGGGATCGAGACCCGACAAAGGCTCGTCGAGGATCAGGAGGCGCGGCCGGATTGCGAGCGCGTGCGCAAGCGCGACGCGCTGCGTCATCCCTTTCGAAAACGTCCGGACCGTCTGCTTCGCCACGTGCGCAAGCGCGAAGCGGTTGAGCCATTCCATGCAGTGCCGCGTTTCGTCATCGACTTTCGTCTTGTGAAGATGCATTCCCATCCTCAGGATTTCCAGCGGCGTCAGGAAGTCGTAAACGCTCGGATTCTCGGGAACATAACCCAGGCCCAAGCGCGCGTCGGGTTGTGAAACGTCGCGGCCAAATAATTCCGCGCGCCCGCCCGTCGCGCGGAGAACGCCGGTCAGGATCTTGATCGTCGTGCTCTTTCCCGCGCCGTTTGGCCCGATGAAACCGAAGGTCTCACCTTCGCCGATGGAAAGCGAAATATCCCTGACCGCAAGCGTCGGCGCGTTCTTCCACGAGCGCGGATAGGTTTTGCATAGATTCTCAATATGAATTGCCGTGCTCATCGACTCTCACGCCGCCAAAGATTGGGGTTCCATCGGAACCCAGTTTGAAACCGGCACCGAGAGGATCGGTCGGAATCGTCGGAATGAAGCCTTCGCTGACCAGTTGCCCCAGGGATTTTGCCGAATGACCGTTTTTCTTCAAAAAAGCATTCGCTGCTTCGCGCAGGGAAATGAGATCGCGCAGGCGCCGCGCGCGCAGATTCAAATACTCCCGGAAATCTTTGCGCCTTGCCTGTTTCGCCATCGATTCGACGACGGCAACCGCGAGCTTCAGGTCGTTCGCGCGGTCGAGCCAGCGCGCGGCAAAATTTTCCAGCAGTTGGCGCTCTTCGGCATTCGGAAGCCTGATCGCGCGTCTCCGTAGCCATTCGGACGCGGCGATTGGATCGTTTTTAAAGTAGACGAGGTTGAAGGCGTAATAAAAGGGAGGTTGCAAATCGAAGGGCCTTGCCAGAGCGGCACGATAAAGCACCGTCTGCGCCGCGTCGATCTCGCCGTTCCAGGGAAGTATCGCGGAAGCCGTATAATAATTGTCTTCATGCGCTGGATTGAGCCATGAAACATCCAGCTGCAGCTTGGCAAGGATACGGTATTCTTCGGGTCGCATTTTTGCCGATTCGACGATCAGCGTCCGGACGGAACCCAGGTTGGCCGCCAGAAAGCGGTCACCGCCGGACATCAAGACCTGGACGAAAAGCGGCAGCGCGACCGCGATTTCCGGCGAGGCGTCGACGCGTTTTTCCTTCCAGAGCAAAGCGCTGCTGTGTGTAAACGCGAGTGCGCCCGCGCTTATCGACAGGATGAAAGTCAGGAAATTACGAAACCGCATGCCGGGAAACTACGAAAATTCGCGGCGCGCGAATGTGAAGACCGCAAGGGACAGCAGGATCAGAGTGTATGAGACGGCCATCAGCAGGCTGAGCGCGACGACACTGAAACCCGGATTCAGCTCGTACATCGGCCACATCCGCCAGTCGAGCCTCGATAGGTCCGGCAGGATCCATTTGACGGCGTTGATGATCGGCGTAAAACGCGCGACGAGTTCGGCGTCGTTATCCGCGCCGCGCGAAAGATAGTCCATGACGGCGCCGAGCGTTTTTCCCGAAATCGCGAACGCCGCGCCGAGCGCGACCGGCAGCATCGAGACCGTCGAGAACGACGCGATCCACAGCGCGAAGGCCGCGACGAGCGCCGCATCGACCCAGAGGCCAAAGACGGTCATCCAGAAAGGGGACCCCATCCCCATCAGATTGCCCGAATCGTAGGTGAGATCGACGGCGAAAGTCGTCGTCCACAGAAGGAGCGCCAACGCCACGGCGGAAAGCGCCAGAAGGCTGATGATTCCAAGGTAACGGCCGACGAGATACGACGCGCGCGAGACCGGGTAGCTCAGCGCGTACATTACGGTCTTGCGTTCGACTTCGCGCCCGATCAGGTCCTGAACGAGGAAAAGACCGAAAAGAAGCAGGCTAAAGCGTATTCCCGTAAAGCCAAAATCGAGCGCGACAGTCGCGGGCTGGCGCGGTGAAAAAGACGACGACAGAAAAGCGACGCCGACGAGCAGGACGCCCAGAACGAGAATCGCATGGATGCTCCGGCTTCGGAAGCCGGAATGCCATGCGGAAATACAAAATTCCAGCATGAGAACAATTCTAGCACAAACGAAAAAGCGCGCCAAAGCGCGCTTTTTCAGGAAAGAGCCTGTGTGTTTATAGAGTTGCCTGGGCCAGAGCAGTAGCCAACTCCGAACCTGCTTCGGAATCGGCAGCGCACACGCCAACGCACGTGGAAGTGGGTCTGATTGAGCCGCCCGCAGAGGATCCGTGGAAAATACTTTTCCCTTTCACCGAGAGCGAGCCGATCGCGATAGCGACCGAGCTTTCCGCCGTCGACACTTCGGTATTTTGCGAGCATCTAACCGGGAACGACGTGACTACATAGCTTCCTGAAGAAATATTGTATGTGTTACCGCCGG
>JAIRZC010000063.1 GCA_031267455.1 Accumulibacter sp.
GGTTCCAACAACGCCCAGGCTCCATCAGAGATATCATGCCGTCGTTGTACATTTTTCATGAGAACACCCTCCGTATGTGGTGCCCTCTTATAACACAAAACTTGTGTAGACACTACCTAGAAGGGACATGGGGCGGTTGGGCACGAGACAATCGCCTGTTTATCAACTCGGTGTTCTGGATTCTGCGTACCGGCGCGCCATGGCGGGTTTGCTGGAGCAACGGATGGATGAGCCCGACGATGAATAGCTGATGATTGATGCCAGTTATATCAAAGTTCATTCCGGTTATGTACAGCAGGACATAATCGGAACGCTCCTGCCAGTCATTTCAAGGAAAGTCGCGCCAGAAAAAGATTCTTGCGTTCAAGGCTGCTGGAACGTGGCGATTCTCCAAGGCGGAAATCAATCAATGGATTCAGCAGCAGTCGAAGGGCGGAAGAACCGGCAAGGTGTAACTCACAGGAGGGCTTGATGACGCAGCAGACCGAAGGCAATGAGCAGATGGAGCAATCCCTCATCGACATCGCTGTCGAGAGTTGGCGCTTCTCGCGCCTGTTCGGAAAGGTGGTCAGCAAGCTCGACGCAGGCGAGTCTGGCCGCTACGTCAACCAGCTTCGCTACTTCCAGAAAAAGGTTGAGGAAAACCTCGACTCGAATGGCCTCAAGCTGGTCAATGTCGAGGGGCAGCCCTACGACGCGGGGATGGCGGCATCCGCCTTGAACTTGGGCGATTTCGGCCCTGACGACGTGTTGCTCGTCGATCAGATGCTGGAACCGATCATTATGGGGCCGAAGGGTCTGCGCAAACAAGGCACGGTAATGCTCAGGAAGATGGAAGCATGAAATACGTCGGTATCGACCTCGGCACGACCAACAGTGCCATCTGCTCCTTTGACGGCGAGAAGATTCATCTCTACAAGAGTCCGGAACAGCACGACGTCACGCCATCCGCCATCTTCATCGACCGGCGCGGAAACAAATACGTCGGCTCGCGCGCCTACAACAGCGCCGCGAAGAATCCCGACAACGCTGCCGTGCTGTTTAAGCGGCTCATGGGCACGAGTACGCCCGTGAAGTTGCCCGCAGTCAACCTCACCATGACGCCTGAAGAATGTTCCGCCGAGGTGCTACGCTCCCTCTTCGGCTACTTGCCGGAAGAGATTCGGGGTGATGGCGATACCGGCACCGTCATCACGGTTCCGGCTGCGTTCAACCAGATGCAGAAGGACTCGACGATGGCCGCCGCCGATGCGGCGGGTCTCGGACGAGTTGCGTTGATGCAAGAGCCGGTCGCCGCCGTGATGAGTGTCATGCGCCAGCGAAAGAATGACGGCGTGTTCGTCGTCTATGACCTCGGTGGCGGCACGCTCGACATCGCCATCGCCGAAAGCATCGCCGGGCGCGTGAACCTGCTTGCACACGGTGGCATTGCCATGTGCGGCGGGCGCGACTTCGACCGCATCCTGTTCGATAACGTCGTCAAACCTTGGCTGCTGGAAAACTTCGATCTACCAGAGGATTTGGCTGCGAATTCGCAGCTCAAGTCGTTGCTGCGGTTGGCAACGTGGGCGACAGAGAAGGCCAAGATCGAGTTGTCGCAGAAAGAGGAGACGGTCGTCAGCCTTCCGGAAACCGACTTGGGCCTCCGCGATCAGGCCGGTGAAGAGATTTACATAGACATCACCATTGATCGCAAACGTTACAACGCGCTGATTGCGCCCAAGGTGGAAGACTCTATTCTGTCTGCCCGCGAGACGCTCGAAAAGGCTGGATTGAGTCCGCACGATGTCGAGCGCGTCGTCTTCGTGGGTGGCCCAACGCACTACAAGCCACTGCGCGACAAAGTCGCCTTCGAGCTTGGCGTTGCGCCGTCCACCGACGTGAACCCGATGACGGCCGTTGCCGAAGGTGCGGCGGTATTCGCTGAATCCATCGACTGGGCCTCGCAAAGCCGTGGACGCAAGAGTGCCCGTGGCGCGCTCAGTGCCGGTGGTGCGCTCGACCTCTCGTTCAACTACATCGCGCGCACGCCGGAGCCGCGAGCCAAGATCGTCGCCAAGCTCGGCGGACGCACTCCGGCGGGCATTGAGTTCCAGATCGACAGCCTGGACACCGGATGGTCGTCGGGCCGTGTTGCGTTGAAGGACGGCGCAAGCGTCGAACTCAGCCTGACCAAACCGGGCGACAACATCTTCAAGGTGTTCGTGTTCGACTCGAATGGTGCGCCCGTTGCCTTGCGCGAGGACAAGATCGTCATTGCGCGCACCGCCGCCAGCATCGACGCGATTCCCGCGTCGCACTCCATCGGCGTGGAAGCCCGCGACAAGGTGGGGGGCCGCTTGGTGCTGGACTACCTCGTGCGTGAAGGCGACCAGTTGCCCAAGAAGGGCAAGAAGTCGTTCAAGGCGGGCGAATCCCTCAGGGCCGGGAGCGCCGGATCAATCAAGTTCAAGCTGTGGGAAGGCGAAATCTCTGACCCCATCAACGACAACCGCTTCATCGGCATGTTCGAGATCAAGGGCACGGACTTCGACGATGGCGTCATCGCTGCAGGCGCGGAACTGATCTGCGAGTACGAAGTGCTCGACTCCGGCAACATCATCTTGGAAGTTTCGGCTTCCTCCATCAATGGTTCGTTCCAGAGCGGGCGCAACTTCTACTCCAGTCAGGAAGGCAAGCTCGACTACACCAGTCAGGCAAAGAACATCCAGGAGCAGTCGGAGCAGGCATTGCAGCGCCTCGACGAGATAGCACAGAAGGTGGACGACCCACGTCTGGAACAGGCCCGCGAGAAGCTGGAGCAGGCAAGCACCATCAAGTCAGGCGAGGCTGATCCCGAAACGGCAAAGCAAGCAATGGACAACGTGCAGGAGGCCAAGCGCCTGCTGGCGCTGACCCGCAAGGAGCACTTGAAGGACATCCGCCAGCTCGAACTGGACAGGGCTATCGATTTCTTCGACAAGGCCGTGCGCCAGCACGCACGCCCCACTGAGGCCACGTCGTTCGACAACTTGGTGAAGACCGCCCTGCGCGCCATTGAAAACAACAGCAGCGACTTCGAGTCGCACTTGGACGATCTGCGAGGCCGCAACTTCACGATCCTGTGGCGTCAGCACTGGTTCGTCATCGAACGTTTCAAGTGGCTGGCTCAGGACACCTATCTCTTCCCCGATGCCAGAGAACACGTGCAGCTTGTGGCGATTGGAGCCGAGGCGTTGAAAGCCAACGACATCGACAAGTTGCGCGCGGTGGTTGTCATAGATGCGTTTGGAATGACGCTGGATTAAACGGCCTGCGTTCGAGGAATTGCTTTTATATTGAGCAAATCGGCGGCTTTTGCGATAAAGTCCGTTACGCGGCTCTAACCGCAACGCTTGATGGCGTTCTTTTTTTTCTCCAGAAATCTCGCACATTCCTGAATTATTTCTCCGTGAAGTCCTACCGGATCCGCGCAGTATCTTTGCGCTCAAAGAAGATTCCCCGATACAGCTTTTGCGCATGAGCAAAATGCGGCGAGTCACCGACTCGCCAGCGGACGAGTACCGTTCAGCTATAATGGTCGATTGTTTTTTCCACGACCTTTGACCATGGGCGATTTTCTTTTCCTGCGCGGCGCGCCCGCCTTTTCCGTTTTTCGCCTCCAGGGCCTGCAGCGTCGGCTTGAGTCCGTGCTCCCCGATGCGCGCGTCGTGAGCGCCGATTACTGGCATCTCGTGAAGCTGGCCTCCCCGCTCGACGAGCGCGGACGAGCACAATTATCGGCATTACTTGAAGAAATAGCGGCATCGCCGCAGTCCGGCGATCTGTTTTTGGTCGTCCCAAGGATCGGGACGGTTTCACCCTGGTCGTCCAAAGCGACAGACATTGCCCGGAACTGCGGAATCGACGCCGTCGAGCGCATCGAGCGCGCTGTCGCCTACCGCATCGAAGGCGCGGTGTCGGATGACGCACGTCATCCGGCCGCGGCGATCCTTCACGACCGGATGACCGAGACCGTCCTTGGGCGTTTTGAGGAGGCAGAAGCGCTTTTCCGGCATTTTTCGCCAAGACCGATGCATTCGATCGACCTTGTTTCCGGTGGGCGCGGAGCGCTTGACGACGCGAACGCGCGTCTGGGACTCGCGCTGTCGGAAGACGAAATCGATTACCTCGTCGAGGTCTTTGCCGCGCGCGCCAGGCGCAATCCGACCGACGTCGAGCTGATGATGTTCGCGCAAGCCAATTCCGAGCATTGCCGGCACAAGATATTCAATGCGTCGTGGATCGTCGACGGCGCGCCGCGTGAAGAGACACTTTTTGGAATGATCCGGGATACGCATGCGGCGCATCCCGAAGGCAACATCGTCGTCTATTCCGACAATTCGTCGGTCTTCGAAGGCGCAAAGGCCGATTGCTTCTATCCGCGCGAAAACAGCGTCTACGAGTGGAGCAGCGAGTTGACGCATATCCTGGCGAAAGTCGAAACGCACAATCATCCGACGGCGATCTCGCCATTTCCCGGCGCGGCCACCGGCTCCGGCGGCGAGATTCGCGACGAAGGCTCGACGGGACGCGGCGCGAGGCCCAAGGCCGGCCTCTGCGGTTTTTCGGTTTCCAATCTCAATCTGCCCGGCGCGGAACGACCGTGGGAGGCCGAAACGCTCGCGTATGGGCGCCCGCCTCGCGTCGCGTCGGCGCTGGAAATCATGCTTGAGGGGCCGATCGGCGCGGCCGCGTTCAACAATGAATTTGGCCGCCCGAATCTGGCGGGCTACTTCCGTACTTATGAGCAGCGCCTCGGCAAGGGAGAGAAGGCGATCGTGCGCGCTTACCACAAGCCGATCATGGTCGCGGGCGGTGTCGGGAATATCCCAGATTGCCAGTCACGCAAGGCGGCGTCTTTCCCACCGGGGACGTTGCTGATCCAGTTGGGCGGCCCCGGAATGCTGATCGGATTGGGTGGCGGCGCGGCGAGTTCGATGACGACCGGAAGCAATGACGAAGACCTCGATTTCGCTTCGGTTCAGCGCGGCAACCCGGAAATCCAGCGGCGCGCGCAGGAAGTGATCGACCGTTGCCGGCAGAAAGGCGCGCCGGCCGGCGACGCTTCGGTACCGGGAAAGGGCAATCCGATCCTTTCGATTCATGACGTCGGAGCGGGTGGGCTTTCGAACGCCTTCCCCGAACTCGCCCACGGCTCGGAAAGCGGCGCGCGCTTCGAATTGCGCGAAGTCAAAATCGAGGAACCCGGTATGTCGCCTCTCGAAATCTGGTGCAACGAGGCGCAGGAACGTTATGTCCTCGCAATACCACCTTCGCGACTTCCGGAATTCCGGGAAATCTGCGAGCGCGAACGCTGCCCGTTTACCGTCGTGGGTGTCGCAAAAGATGATAAGCGTCTGCGCGTGACCGACAGTCATTTCGGGAACGCGCCGGTCGACATGGCGATGGACGATCTCCTGGGAAAACCGCCGCGAATGACGCGCCGGGCGGATCACCAGCCCTTGGTCCTTGCGCCTTTCGATCTCTCCGCCGTCGATTTTACTGAAGCGGCGTACCGGGTACTACGCCTTCCCGCCGTTGCGGATAAAACTTTCCTGATCACGATCGGCGACCGGACGGTTGGCGGCATGACGGCGCGCGACCAGATGGTCGGTCCCTGGCAGACGCCGGTCGCCGACGTCGCGGTGACGACATTCGGTTTTCGTACCCTGCTTGGAGAAGCGTTCGCGATGGGTGAACGGACGCCGCTCGCGGTACTCGACGCGACGTCCTCGGGGCGCATGGCCGTCGGCGAAGCGTTGACGAACATTGCCGCGGCACGGATTGGAAAAATCGGCGACGTGAAGCTCTCGGCCAACTGGATGGCCGCCGCCGGATTCCCGGGTGAAGACGCGCGCCTCTTCGATACGGTGCGCGCCGTCTCCGATCTCTGCCAGCGGATCGGGATATCGATTCCAGTCGGAAAGGATTCGCTCTCGATGCGAACGACATGGAACGACGCGGGCGGGCAAAAACAGGTCGTCTCGCCGCTCTCATTGATCGTCAGCGCGTTCGCCAAAGTAACCGACGCTCGTCGCACACTGACGCCGCGGCTCCGCCTGGACGCGGGGGAAACCGAACTCCTGCTCGTCGATCTTGGCGAAGGGCGCGATCGTATCGGCGCATCGGCGCTCGCGCAAGTCTACGGCGCGACGGGAATCGAAACGCCCGACGTCGACGACCCCGGACGCATCTCCCACTTTTTTCACGCGATCCAGTCTCTTGCGGGAG
>JAIRZC010000076.1 GCA_031267455.1 Accumulibacter sp.
CTCAATTGTAGCCTCATTTGCACTGCGTAAATCGACACGCCCCCCCGTCATGCCCGCGAAGGCGGGCATCCAGGAACGTATCCTCCGGCGCTTTCGCCGCATTCTTCATTGGGTATTCATGGAATTAGCCGCCCTTCGAGCGGAATGGGAACCGCCCGGCGCTCCGGTCAAACCGTCGCGTATAAAACGAATTCGGCATTAGGCGCGTTTTTCCGGCACCGGAACCTGTATTCGGGAACCAGTTTTTTAAGCATATGCGGAATGACCCACATATCCGAAAGCCTGTGGTACAGGCAAATCGCCAGGGAAGGCCGGTAAGCGCCTATTACATGCGACGCGCCATTGATCGCCTCGGGTTCCGCGCCTTCGATATCCATTTTGATGAAATCGGGTCTGATCGAATTTTCCTGGCACCAGTCATCGATCGTGACAACCGGCACCGTGTCTACGCCTTCCGCCGCATTAGTCAAACACGCGCCGCTCATGTCCCCGTTTTCTCCTTTGACTTTGAACCCCCCGCGCGTGGAAGAGGCCCCCACGGCCAACGGCACCCTCGTAATACGGCCCCGACCGAAACGGGCGACATTGGCGACGAGATAGGGCGCCGCCTCGGGATTCGGCTCAAAAGCATAAACATGCCCAGCACCACGGTATAAGGCCCAAATCGCCGTTTCGCCACAAAAGGCGCCGCAATCCAGAAAAACATCGCCTTCGCGCGGTCGCGCAAAATCTTCACAGGCGTACTGTTCGATGACAAAAATAGAGGCATACATAGAAGGAATCGCCTGATCTTCGAACACAGGATAGGCAATTTCCGGCAAATGCCCCGACGCGCGCAAAGCGGCCACGCGCTCGACCGCATCCTCCCACACTTTGGGCGGCATATTTCCGGCATACTTCGTCAGGATATTCGAATCGCCCAAAATGCCGTGCAGGCCCATGAAAACAAGTTCCCGCCGGTACTGCTCCCGGCTAAGATCGTCCTCAGCGAAGAAAGATTCGGCCTGCTCGATGAGCTCGCACTCGGTAATCAGGGGCTTTACCGACTCGTTGATGACAAAATCCATGAATTGCCTGATCCGCGTTACCGAATAGACGCTCACAGTATTTCCTTTTTCCGGATTCGCCGGATCGTTTTGTGAAGGCGGAAATATAGCATGCGTCTGGAAAAAAACCTTCCGTTGATGGATAATCTCCCGGCGGTTAGACGACGTCCGGGAGCGTTTTTAGCCGCCGCGCCGTTTTCCCCGGATACGCCGCGCGCTGATGTCGCGGTTCGATTACAGATTAAGGAAAAAACATGGCAATCAAACTCGGTATCAATGGTTTTGGCCGCATCGGGAGGATGGTTTTCCGTGCGGCGTTCAAGAATTTCGGCGATATCGAGGTCGTCGGCATCAACGATCTTCTGGAACCCGACTATCTGGCCTACATGCTGAAATACGATTCGGTGCATGGCCGCTTCGACGGCCGAATTGCCGTGGAAGGTGACATGCTCGTGGTCGACGGGCGAAAAATCCGCCTGACGGCGCTCAAGGATCCCGCGGAACTCAAATGGGGCGACATCAGCGTCGACGTTGTCGTCGAATCGACCGGGCTTTTCCTGACGAAGGAAAGCTGTCAAAAGCACATCGACGCGGGCGCGAAAAAAGTCGTCCAGAGCGCTCCCGCGAAGGACGATACGCCGACGTTCGTCTACGGCGTCAATCACGGGACCTATGCCGGACAGCCGATCGTCTCCAACGCATCCTGTACGACGAACTGCTTAGCTCCGGTCGCCAAGATACTGAACGATACCTGGGGAATCCGCCGTGGGCTGATGACGACAATCCACGCGACGACGGCAACGCAAAAAACCGTCGACGGCCCGTCCGCGAAGGATTGGCGCAGCGGCCGCGGCATTCTCGAAAACATCATCCCGGCGTCGACCGGCGCCGCGAAGGCCGTCGGCCTCGTCATTCCTGAACTCAATAAAAAGCTCACGGGCAAGTCTTTTCGCGTTCCGACCTCGGACGTTTCCGTCGTCGACCTTACCGTCGAACTGAATAAGGACGCCACGTACAAGGATGTCTGCGCCGCGATGAAAGCCGCGTCGGAAGGCTCGATGAAAGGCATCCTCGCCTATACCGAGGACAAGGTCGTTTCGACCGATTTTCGCGGGAACGCCTGTACGTCGATCTTCGACGCCGAGGCGGGAATCGCGCTCGATTCCACCTTCCTCAAGCTCGTTTCGTGGTATGACAACGAATGGGGTTATTCCAACAAGGTATTGGAGATGGTCCGCGTCATCTCCGGTTAACTCCGGCCCGGTCCGGTCACGAGGGAGAGTGAAAACGCGCGGCATCGCCGCTGCTCTCCCAAAAGCGCGTCACACAGGGAACGCCATGGCTTTCAAACGACTTACCGACCTCGATGTTTCGGGCCTGCGCGTTTTCATCCGCGCCGACCTGAACGTTCCTCTCGACGACGCGCGCGCGATCACCGACGACACGCGCGTCCGGGCCGCGCTTCCGGGGATTCGCTACGCGCTCGAAAAAGGCGCGGCCGTAATGCTTGCTTCGCACCTCGGCCGCCCGGTCGAGGGCGAATTTCGACCAGAGGACTCGCTTTTTCCCGTTGCGGCGAGGCTTTCCGAACTCCTCGGTCGCAAGCTCCCCCTGATCCGCGACTGGGTCGACGGAAACTTCGAGCTTGCGCCTGGAAAAGCCGTCCTGCTCGAAAATACCAGATGCAACGTGGGTGAAAAAAAATCCGACGACACGCTTTCCAGAAAGCTCGCCGCGCTGTGCGATGTTTGGGTCATGGACGCTTTCGGAACGGCGCATCGCGCGGAAGCGACTACCTACGGAATGGGGAGATACGTGAAAATCGCGTGCGCGGGTCCCTGCGTTGCCTCCGAACTCGATGCGCTGACCCGCGCTCTCGCGTCCCCGGCGCGCCCGATGCTCGCGATCGTCGGCGGCGCCAAAGTCTCGACGAAGCTCGAAGTCCTTGATCGGCTCGCGGACAAGGTCGACGCGCTCGTCGTCGGCGGCGGAATCGCCAACACCTTCCTGCTCGCGGCGGGACACCCGATCGGAAAATCGCTTGCCGAACCCGGCCTCGTCGGACAGGCAAAGGCGCTGATGAAAAAAGTCAGCATTCCGCTTCCGGTCGATGTCGTCTGCGCGGAAGAATTTTCCCCGACCGCAAAAGCAACGGTCAAGGCAATCGACGAAGTCGGCGACGCGGACCGCATCCTCGACATCGGGCCCGAATCGTCGAGAGCGTTGGCCGAAACCGTCGTCGGCGCGAAAACGCTCATTTGGAACGGCCCGGTCGGCGTTTTCGAGATGCCGCCCTTTGCCAACGGGACGAAAGCGCTTACCTCCGCGATTGCCGCTTCGGGAGCTTTCACGCTCGCGGGCGGCGGCGACACGGTCTCCGCAATCAACGCCTTCGGCATTACTGACAAAATTGGCTACATCTCGACCGCGGGCGGCGCCTTCCTCGAATTTCTCGAAGGCAGGCGCCTGCCTGCGGTCGAGATTCTCGAATCGCGTTTCGAAAACTGAAAACCGCGCAACGGCAGCCTCCATGAAAGGACAGCCATGACCCGTCATACGAAAATCGTCGCTACCATCGGCCCCGCGTCGAACGCGCCCGAAGTCCTCGAATCGCTGATTTGCGCCGGCGTCGACGTCGTGCGGCTCAATTTTTCCCACGGCGCGCCCGAAGGACACCGGGCCGTCGCCGAGGTGATTCGCGGAATTTCGGCACGTATCGGCCGCCCTGTCGGAATCCTGGCCGATCTCCAGGGGCCGAAGATCCGCGTCGGGAAATTCGAAAACGGCGGTATCGTCCTCAAAAACGGCGATCATTTCATCCTCGACACCCAATGCGAGATCGGAAATCCGGAACGCGTCGGCGTCGATTACAAAAACCTTCCGGGTGACGTCGACGCCGGTGATGTTCTCCTGCTCAACGATGGGAGAATCGTTCTCGATGTCGAACGGGTCGTGGACGGCGAAATCTTCACGACGGTGCGCGAAGGCGGCGAACTGCTCGACCACAAGGGAATCAACCGCCAGGGCGGCGGCCTGTCGGCGCCCGCGCTGACCGCGAAAGACATGGAAGACATCCGGACAGCCGCTCGGATCGGCGCGGATTTTCTCGCGGTCTCGTTTCCAAAAAGCGCTTCCGACATGTA
>JAIRZC010000099.1 GCA_031267455.1 Accumulibacter sp.
GTCACGAGCGCGACGCCTCCAATGGAATCGATGATAGGCAAAAGACGCGAAAGCGAAAGATCGACAGCCTCGATCGCCATCGTCGCCGCGCGGAAATTTCCGGTATGCCCAACCATATCGCCGTTGGCAAAATTGCATCGCAACATCCTGTACTTTCCGCTCCTTGAGGCATCGATCATCACATCGGCGATCTCGGCGGCCTTCATCCAGGGGCGTTGCTCGAACGGAACCCTGTCGCTCGATATTTCGCGCCAGGTTTCGTTCTCGAATCCACCCGAACGGTTTCCATTCCAGAAATACGTCACATGCCCGAATTTCTGCGTCTCCGAACACGCGAACTGAGGAATTCCCGTCCGCCAAAACCATTCGCTCATCGTATCGCGTATCGCGGGCGGAGAAACCAGGAAACGCTTCGGCAGCTTCAAATCGCCGTCATACTGAAGCATCCCCGCATAGGTGAGCTTCGGAAAACGGACACGATCGAACCTGTCGAAGTCGCTCTGCTCGAACGCTCGGCTGATCTCTATCGCCCTGTCGCCACGAAAATTGAAAAAGACGACGGAATCGCCGTCCTCTATCGTTCCGATCGGTTTCCCGGCGCTTGCGATCACAAACGGCGGAAGATCCTGGTCAATGATCCCGCGCGCGCGCGCGCGAAACGCGCGTATCGCATCCGTCGCGTCCGCAAATTGCTCGCCTTCGCCCAAAACATGCGTCTGCCATCCCTTTTCGACCATCGCCCAATTCGCCTCATAGCGATCCATCGTTATCGCCATACGTCCGCCTCCGGAGGCGATTTTCGCGTCGAAATCGCCGGAGCGGAGATCCGAAAGAAAGCGCTCGAAAGGCTCGACATATTCGAGCGCGCTCGTTCCCGGGACATCACGACCATCGAGGAGAATATGGATGCGGACACGCCGCAATCCTTCGCGTTTCGCGCGTTCGATCATCGCTTTCAAATGATCGATATGGCTATGCACATTGCCGTCGGAAAACAGGCCGATGAAATGCAGTGTCCGCTTTCCAGCGCCAGCGACGATCTCCTTCCACGCCGCGCCATCCCAGATTGCGCCCGATGCGATCGCATCAGCGACGAGCGCCGCGCCCTGGCTATAAACCTGCCCGGAACCGATTGCGTTATGCCCGACTTCGGAATTGCCCATGTCCTCATCCGAGGGCATCCCGACAGCCATTCCGTGCGCACGCAAAAGAACATTCGGATAACGCGCCATCAAGGAATCCAGGACAGGTTTTCTGGCCGCCATGACGGCATTCCCTGCAGACACATCCGAAATCCCGTAACCGTCCATGACGATGATGACAACCGGGCCTTCGACACCCGGAAAAGCAGCCAGTTTCTTCAGCACAAGTGCCCCTTACCGATAAAAGCGATTCGCTCTCGCGCCGGACCAAAGCCGCCTTTTCCCATTTTCAGGTCTCCGGTGACACGAAGACGAAGCGCGACGCGGAAAAACGTAGTTGCGCGCGGAACCGTCGAAATCGATCGCATCTCGCCGACAGCAAGATGTCATTGTACATGAGCAGACGCCATGTATCTTGGAACGAGTACAATTCAGAAACGGATGCGCGCGCTGGATCGTGTCTGGGGAAAGCGCGAACTCAGTCTTTCCGGGCAACTTGTGCGAGAGTCGGAGACAAGATGCGGAAGAGGTCGCGCGAATCGATCTCGACGAGAAAACCGCGCCGGTAAAGTCTTTTCAAGCCTTTTCCCCTCGTTTTCGCCCAACATTGCCCGGGAACGCGCTTCTCTTGCCGCGCGCCGATACCCTCTTTAGCGCAAGAAGGCTTTGAAAAAAATCGAAGGGACGAGGCGCGACAAGTACCTCATGCATGATCAGCCTCGGGGGTGGTGCGCCTTGTGCAGCGATTTTAAGCGCTCACGAGCGACATGCGTATAGATCTGCGTGGTCGAAATATCCGAATGTCCTAGGAGCATCTGGACAACGCGCAAGTCGGCGCCGTGATTGAGCAGATGCGTCGCAAACGCATGGCGAAGGACATGCGGGGAAAGCCGTCCCGGATCGATTTCAGCGCGTTGCGCATAGCGTTTGATCAATTGCCAGAAAGCTTGGCGCGTCATCGCGGAACCGCGCGCGGTAACGAAGATGTATTCGGAAGCGCGGCCTCCGAGCAATGCTCCGCGAGCATCGGAGAGATAGCGACAGACGCTGTCGATGGCGTTTTCGCCGAGCGGAACGAGGCGTTCCTTGCCACCTTTTCCGAAAATCCGGACGATACCCATGTCGAAACTCATTTCGTGGTGCTTGAGACTGACAAGCTCCGAGACGCGAAGGCCCGTGGCATAGAGTGTTTCGAGCATCGCCTGGTCTCGAAGGCCCAGCGCGTTTTCAAGCGTCGGCGCCGCAAGCAGGGCCTCTACCTGCGCTTCGGAAAGCGCCTTGGGAAGGCGCGATGGCTTGGCGGGCAGGGCGATCCGCAGTGTCGGATCCGTCGGGATTCGTCCTTTGGCCAGCAAATACCGGTAAAAACGCCTCAGCGAAGAGATATGTCGCGCTTGCGACGAGGCTTTCATTTCCCGCGAGATCTGCGCGACAAACCGTGCAAGATCCCTTTCGCCGGCGTCGCGCAAGTTTTCGACACCTTCTTTTTTCAAGCGACACGCAAGATCGAGCAGATCGCCACGGTAGCTTGCGAGTGAGCTTTTCGACAGGCCATCTTCGAGCCAGAGCGCATCGCAGAAAGCATCGATTTCCGCGCAATTCTCAGGCATCGGATTTTCAGACGCGTTCATGCTCAAGCAGCCAGCGTTTGACCCCCAGGAAAAAGCCGCCGCGTTGCCGCGCGAATCCGCCGAGCTTTCCGTTCGAAGCGACGACGCGATGGCAGGGGATGAGCAGAGGAAAAAAATTGGCGCCGCAGGCTTGACCAACCGCCCTCGGCGCATTGTGCAGGCGTTTTGCGATCTCGCCGTAGCTCTGCGTCCGCCCGCTCGGAATCGCGGCGATTTCCTCCCAGACGCGCCGCTGGAAGTTTGTCCCAGAAGGTCGAAGCGGCAGTGCGAAACGAAATGCGGGGTCCGCAAAATAGGCGCGCAACTGGCGCAGTGTCTCGGCGGCGAGCGGGCCTGGCGGCGCAAGTTCGGCGCGGGGCTCGAGATAACAAAGCTCGTGAACTTCATCATTGTCGCACCGGACTCCAACACAAAAGCCCTGTGCGGCGATGATCGCCTGAAAAGGCAAGATCGTCACGGGGCGCGCGGATGCTTCTTGCGTCAGCCGCGAACCTGCCCGGTTCCCAGGACAATCCATTTCTGGCAGGTCAGCCCTTCGATCCCGACGGGACCGCGCACGTGGAGCCTGTCGGTCGAGATTCCGATTTCCGCGCCAAGCCCGTATTCGAAGCCGTCGGCAAATCGGGTCGAGGCATTGACCATCACCGACGCGGAG
>JAIRZC010000110.1 GCA_031267455.1 Accumulibacter sp.
TTGGGCCTGTCTGATGGCGATCCGGGCTTTGCCGTCATCAAACCTTCAGGGGGTGGACAGACTGTCGCCCTCATCCGCGGTGGACGCATCCTGGTCAAACCGAAAAAAGCCAGGGCGCGTTTCTACGCCTTTTCCCTCGGCGCGAACGGTCAAGCCATCCCATTGCCGGACGAGGCTGATACGGATACCTTTGGAAGAATGCTGGACGCTTTCATCGCGACCGCGACTCGCAGCCTTCTCAACGACACGGCGGGTGATGTTGCCGGAGCGCGCGAGGAATAAATAATCCCGAGCCAAAAGCGCGGGGAATCGCAAGTTCGATAGGAGGCGCTAAAACGCTGCCCTATGGGGAGAATTCGAAGATATCCGGCATCTTCCCGCAGGTGCGTGGAAAGTCCGATAATGGGTTGATGCCCTCGTCCCTGAGAAATTCGTTGAGCGTAATCAGCGGAAGCCCGATCAGGGCAGTCGGGTCGTCGCTTTCGATTTTCGAGACAAGGGCGATCCCAAGCTCTTCCGATTTCGCGCTTCCAGCGCAGTGGTAGGGCTGTTCTTTTTGAAGATAGTCCTCTATTTCTTCATCGGATAAATTGCGGAAGCCGACGCGGGTCGAAACGTTCCGGATTCGGGCCGCGCCGCTTTTGGCGTTGAGCAGGCAGATGCCCGTATGAAAGCGGACGATGCGCCCGCGCATTCTTTGAAGCTGTCTGACGGCGTTTCCATGAGTGAGCGGTTTTCCGAAAATTTCTCCGTCGAGGCAAACGACCTGGTCGCTCCCGACAATCAGGGCATCCAGGTAGTTTCCGGCAACGGAGCGAGCTTTTTCTTCGGAAAGGCGCAAGGCGATCCGCTCGGGCGCTTCGTTCGGCTTTGGGCGCTCGTCGATGCGCGGGTCGGCGACTTCGAAAGGGATTTTCAGTCGGTCGAGCAGTTGGCGCCTGAAGGGCGAGGTTGAAGCGAGGACGAGTCGGTAAGCGGTCATGACGTCTTTTTCATTGGGGCGAAGGATTGCGGGAAGCGTAAAAACACAAGGCTTTGACTTGCCAGGGTAAAAATAATATCATGCGCGCTTTGTCGGAAACCAAACCCGGTTGAAAGCCTCTCCTTTCAGGAGCTTGAAAGGGCTGGGTGGGTCGAGCGAAAGAGAAACGAGAGAAGTTTTTCACGGATTTTACGCAATCCACGCGAGTCGTCGTTCGGGAGCCGGGTGAACCATCTTTCCATTTTTTGTAGCCGATTCGGTCAAATCCGACAGTCTCTTGGGGAGAACATCCGGCGAGAGGAAGGTGTCTGCCGCTTTCGCGAGATTTCGTCCGACTGCTCCACTCGCGGATGGCGATAGACATGCCACAAGTTATCGATAGCTTGGCTTTCGCGCGTGACGCGGGGTCATTGGAAGGTATCCTGCCGATTGCCGGATTTTTCCGCTTGCGTGACTGGCTGGCCGGAACGGCGGGCAATGTGGTGTATCGTCTCGAAGGCGGAATGAGTGACCGGGAAAGACCGCGACTGTTGCTGAGGATCGACGCGCTTCTTTTGTTGCGCTGTCAGCGTTGTCTTAAGGCTATCCGGTATCCGCTGAAATTGCGGAGTGTTCTGGAATGCGTTGGCGAAGAAGAAGCGCTGACCCACGAGGATATCGGGGATGATGCGGTGGATTTTTTGCCGGTACGAGATAAAATCGACATTGCTGCGTTGATCGAAGAGGAAATGATATTGAGTCTTCCGATCGCGCCGCGGCATGAGAACTGTGTTTTGCCCGATGCGGGGAAGGGCGGAGCGGAGAAGGTTTCTCCGTTTTCGGTTTTGAAATCCCTGAAAAACGGTAAAATTTGATTAACGGAGTGAAATAATTATGGCTGTTCAGCAGAACAAGAAATCTCCCTCGAAACGGGGGATGCGGCGTTCGCACGATTTTTTGACAGGCGCGCCCCTGGCGATCGAACCGACCACCGGAGAAGTCCACCTGCGCCACCATATCAGCCCGACCGGCTATTATCGTGGCAAGAAAGTCGCCAAAGGCGACAACGAATAATATTCATGCCTGTTTGCCGTATCGTGTGGCGCGCATTTTCCCGCTCGCTCGGGTGAGTGACGGAGCGAGCGTTTTTCGTTCCCGCGTCCTGGCGGCGCTTCACGAAAACATCCGAAACTTTTCCATCCGATAGGCACTGCCATTTTCCAATGACGGTTACCGTTGCCATTGACTGCATGGGCGGAGATCACGGTCCGGTTGTGACCGTTCCGGCCTCGATTGCTTTTGTCCGCAGACATGCGGATGTTAACGTCGTTCTCGTCGGAATCGAAGAAGGGATAGCGCGCTTTCTCGATGAATGCGGTGTGTCCGAATCCGAAAAGGCGCGCATCCTTGTCCGTCATACGCCCGAGATCGTTGCGATGGACGAATCGCCGGCGCTGGCGCTGCGCAACAAGAAATCCTCTTCAATGCGGGTGGCGATCGACCTCGTCAAGAAAAACGAAGCCGACGCTTGCCTTTCGTCGGGAAACAGCGGCGCGTTGATGGCGATTTCGCGTTTTGTCCTCAGGATGTTGCCAGGAATAGACAGGCCGGCGATTTGCGCCGTCCTGCCGACGATGAAAGGCGTTGTTTATACCTTGGACCTTGGCGCGAATGTCGATTGTACGCCGGAGCACTTGTTCCAGTTCGGGATCATGGGAAGTTCGCTGGTCAGCGCCATTGAGCACAAGGAATCGCCGACGGTCGGAATCCTCAATATCGGCGAAGAGGAGATCAAGGGGAACGACCTCGTCAAGCGCGCCTCGGAACTTCTGAAAAACTCGGATCTCAATTTCATTGGCAATGTCGAAGGCGACGGCCTGTATAGGGGTGACGCGGATGTTGTCGTTTGCGATGGTTTCGTCGGCAACGTGGCTTTGAAGACATCGGAAGGTATCGCGCAGATGTTGAACGTTTTTATGCGCGAAGAGTTTTCGCGCAATCCTCTGACCAGGCTCGCAGCTCTCATCGCGATGCCCGTGCTCAACAATTTCAAGAGGCGCGTTGATCCCCGGCGTTATAATGGGGCCAGTCTTCTTGGTCTGAAGGGCATCGTTTTCAAAAGCCACGGTTCGGCGGACGCGTTTTCGTTCGGCAGCGCGCTGGACCGCGTCGCCGAGACTGTCAGGGGTGGTGTGCTTTCACGCATCGCGCGCCACGTGAGTTTCCAGCAGGAACGTCTCCAGGAGAATTCCTGAAATGTTTGCGCGCATAACAGGGGTTGGCGGTTCTTTGCCCGGGAATCCGGTGACGAATCTGGATCTCATCCGGCGCGGTGTCGATAGCGACGACGACTGGATCATTACTCGGACTGGCATCCGCGCGAGGCATCTGGCTACGCCGGAAACCCTGTCGAGCGATCTGGCGCTGGAAGCTTCCCGCAAAGCCTTGCGCTCGGCAAAAGTTGACGCGGACGAAATCGATCTGATCATCCTGGCGACTTCGACGCCCGATTGCATCTTCCCTGGAACGGCCTGTCTCTTGCAGGCCAAGCTGGGAAACAAAAGCGCAATGACTTTTGACATTCAGGCGGCTTGCAGTGGCTTCGTTTATGCCCTGACGATCGCCGAGAAATTCATTCGCACAGGCAACTGTAAAAAGGCTCTCATCGCCGGCGCGGAAATTTTGTCGCGCATACTCGACTGGAACGACCGCTCGACCTGTGTGCTTTTCGGTGACGGCGCGGGCGCCGTCGTCGTCGAAGCCTCGGAAACCCCCGGAATTCTCTCGTGCGTCGCGCATGCCGACGGCGCGTATCATTCGATTCTTACCGTTCCGGGCATGGTTTACGGAGACAAGATCATTGGCCACCCTTTTTTGAAAATGGATGGTCATGCCGTTTTTCGTTTCGCCGTCCGCGCGCTTTTCGACATTGCGGAAAAGTGTTGCGCGAACGCGGGTGTTCCACCCGGGGACGTCGACTGGTTTGTTCCGCATCAAGCGAATCTCCGCATCATCAATTCAACCGCCAAGAGACTGGGGATCGGCCCTGAACGGATCGTCGTGACCTTAGATGCCCACGGAAATACATCTGCCGCATCGATCCCGCTGGCGCTGGATGTCGCGGTTGGCGACGGGCGGATACAGCGCGGGCAGAAACTCCTCCTGGAGGGCGTCGGCGGTGGAATGACCTGGGGCGCCGTTTTGCTCGAATTTTAAGAAGGATCTTCCGCGCTATGGCTTTCGCTTTCGTTTTTCCCGGGCAGGGATCCCAATACGTTGGAATGATGAACGCTTATGGTGATTCCACTGTCGTCCGCTCGACTTTCGATGAGGCATCGGCGGCGCTTGGCGAGGATATATGGGCGCTCGTTGCCAAGGGACCGGCCGAAACCCTGGCGCAGACCATCAATACCCAGCCCGTCATGCTGGCGGCGGCGATTGCGGTTTTTCGTCTCTGGCGCGAAAAGGGCGGGAAAATGCCTTCCGTCGTCGCCGGTCACAGCCTTGGCGAGTACTCGGCGCTCGTCGCCGCGCGCGTCATCCCGTTCCGGGACGCCGTACCGCTCGTGCGCCTGCGTGCTCTGGCGATGCAGGAAGCCGTTCCGGCGGGTGTCGGCGCGATGGCGGCGATTCTTAATCTCGACGTCGGAAAAATCCGCGAAGTTTGCGCGGAGATTCTCGCCGATCCCGGAGAGGGCGCTGTCGTCGAAGCGGTCAATTTCAACGCGCCGGAACAAACGGTCATCGCCGGGACGAAAGATGCCGTCGAACGCGCGTGCGCCGCGTGCAGGGCAAAAGGCGCAAAACGCGCCGTCGTTCTGCCCGTGT
>JAIRZC010000115.1 GCA_031267455.1 Accumulibacter sp.
CCAGGCCCCGGTGCTCGACGTTGAAACCCTGATACTGACCTATCCCTCGTTGGAAGGCCTGCTTGAGGAATTGCGCCGAAACGGCGCGGCCTGCGCAGCGCCGGACCGCCGCCATGGACTGACGGCCTGCTCCGTCTGGCGGACGGTCGAAAAACGCTATCTGGAACTGGCCGTCGAAGATCGCCTGCCCGCGACCTTTGAAGTCATTTACGGTCACGCGTGGAAAGCGCCTTTGCCAAAAAAGGCCGGGGAAATTCCATCACCCGCGATTCCGCTTCGGGCCGCTGAACCTTTCGGATGATCCCATAAGCCGCCTCGGGCGCGTTGGGGGCGCTCTCACATGGCAATCGGGGAAGCAACGAATCTCCGAAAGCCCACACGCCGTCTTTCTGACAAGCTTGCCGCAACGCTTTCATCGATCCCGCCGATCTACACTTGCGGCATGTCCAATCCCGCCAGAACCCTCTATCTCGTCTGTTACGATGTTGCCGACCCCCGGCGCCTCTATCGTGTGCATCGCTTTTTGCTCGGATATAAAACCGGCGGGCAAAGATCGTTCTTCGAATGCTGGCTGACCAAGGGTGAACTCTCCGATGTCCGTTGCGGACTCATTGAGCGTCTGGACGCGCGTGAAGACCGCGCTCACATTTTCCAGCTTGACCCCCGCCAGCGCGCGCGGCAAATGGGATGCGCGCAGCCGGTACGCCGGGAATTCATGATTCTTTGACAGGAGGCATCATGAGCAGTCTCTATGTCGATCGCAAAAACGTGGAACTCAAGGCCGACGGCGAAGCGCTGGTTTTTTCGGAAAACGGCGAACGCACCGGCACCGTTCCGATACGATCGCTCTCCCGCGTCTTTTTCCGAAGCGATATCAGGCTTACTACCAGCCTGCGCAAGCTCGGAGAGCGCGGTATCGGAGTCATCATCCTCTCGGGTCGCAAAGGCACGCCCAGCCTCCTGCTCGGGCGCCCGCACAACGACGCCGCGCGCCGCATCGCCCAATATCGGCTCTCACTCGATACGGATTATTGCCTCCGGTTCTCGCGCGCCATCGTCGCGGCCAAGCTGGAAGGGCAGCTGGATCTCATCCGGGAACGCAAGGACGCATCCCCCATGCACCGCTACCCCCTGAGCGTCTGCGAGCGGCGCATCCAAGGCATGCTGCCGCAAATCGACGCGCAAAACACGATCGCCGCGTTGCGCGGACTGGAAGGCGCGGCTGCCGCAAGCTATTTTGAGGCGTTCTCGGAGATTTTGCCCGAGTCTCTCGGCTTCCAGAATCGAAATCGCCGCCCGCCGCGCGATCCAGTCAATGCCGCGCTTTCGCTCACCTATACGCTTCTTCACAGCGAAGCGGTACTGGCCTTATATGGCGCCGGATTGGACCCCTTCATCGGTTTTTATCACGCGCTCGATTTCGGGCGCGAATCGCTCGCTTGCGATGTCATTGAAGCCTTGCGCCCACAGGCCGACCGTTTCGTCCTTGCGATCTTTCGTCAGGAGGTACTGACCGCGGGCGATTTTTCAAAAACCGAATCCGGCTGCCTCATGGGCAAGGCCGGGCGCGGACGCTATTACACGGCCTATGAAAAGCAGGCCGAGCATTTCCGCCGCGAACTGGAAACCGCCGTGCGCGACATCGCGCGGACCATCGGAGGAATGAAAGAAGATGAGTGACTGGATTATCGGCTACGACATCGCGCATCCCAAGCGCCTCGCCCGCATACACCGGGCGATGGTCAATCGCGCCACGCCGATCGAATACAGCGTTTTTCTGTTCCACGGGACGGAAAGAGCCTTGCGGGAATGCCTGGCCGCCGTTGAACGACTGGTGGACGAAAAATCCGACGAGGTGCGTTGCTACCCGCTTCCCTCGCGCGGTCTGCAGGAACGCATCGGCAAGGCTACCCTACCGGAAGGCATACATTGGACGGGGCTTCCATCCAGTCTGATATCATTATACTGAAAACTTTGATCGCCGAACAAAAAATTCCATTTGAGGTCAATGACATGCCTCGCCGCATTCTTCTCGCCGTCACCGGCCTGTCGCCGCAGGTCGTCACCGAAACCCTGTATGCCCTCGTTACGCAGGAGGCGCCGTGGATTCCCGATGAAATTCACCTCATCACGACCCGCGACGGCGAAGAGCGGGCGCGACTCTCTCTCCTTTCTGAGCAACCTGGCTGGTTTCGGCGTTTGCGTCACGACTATGGCCTGCCCAATATTCATTTCAATGCCGAGTACATCCATATCCTGGGTACTCCAGGCGGCGAGCCGCTTGATGACATCCGTAGCCCCGAGGACAACCTGCTCGCGGCGGATTTCATTACCGAAAAAGTACGCGAATTTACCTCCAACGCCGATACCGCCTTGCATGTTTCCATCGCAGGCGGACGCAAAACCATGGGATTTTTCCTCGGTTACGCACTCTCCATTTTCGGCCGTCCGCAGGATCGCCTTTCGCACGTGCTGGTCAGCGCACCGTTCGAGAGCAGTTGGGCCTTTTTCTATCCGACGCCCTACGAGAGCATCATCGAAACCCACGACAAGAAACTCATCGATACCCGCGACGCTCACGTCATTCTCGCCGACATCCCTTTTGTCAGTCTGCGTCACGGTCTGCCCGACGATCTACTCAACGGCCACGCTCGCTATGCGGACGCCGTCCGGCAGGCGCGCCGTAGTCTCGGGCCTGCCACACTGGAAATCGACCTGAGGCAAAAGCGCATTCGCGCTGGCGCGCACGAAATCTCTCTGCCTCCGGCACAACTGGCGTTGCTGTCCCTTTTCGCCCGCCGCGCTCAAGACAGGGGCGGCGCAATCTCAGCCCCTGCCAAAGATAGCGGCGACGCGGCGCTAGCGCGCGCTTATCTGGATGAACTTGCCATCATTTCGCCGGACGGCGACCATACGGCCACTGAACGCGCCCTGCGCAAGGGCATGGACGGCGACTATTTCTCCCAGACGCTCTCAAAGCTTCGCCGCTTGCTCAAAAACCGGATAGGCGCTATGGTTGTGCCTTATATCATTGACGATGGTGGTTGCCGCCCGCGGCGTTACCAGCTCAAGATAGCGCCGGAAAATATCCGCTTCGTCTGACGGCAAGCTTGCCGGACACGACGAGCGTCAAAAAAAGAATAAATTTACGCAATGCTCACGAATGGGGTCAACGATGAATAGTATGCTCGATGCTTCCTGCCGCATCGCCTTCGCGGCGCTCCTGCACGACTTGGGTAAGTTCGCCGAACGTGCCGCGCCAGACGTGGCGCGGGAACGGCTCGACGCTCACATCACGAACTACGCCAAATGGAATGACGGGAAGGGCTATCACAGCCACCGGCACGCGGCTTACACGGCGCTCTTCATGGAAAAAATAGAAGGGCGCGCGCCAGATCTTGTGCGAGGAAACATGGCGCCCTTTGCCAGCCGGCAGGATGGCGAAGGCAGCGATATCACCGATTCGCTTGTCAATGCCGCTGCCATGCACCACAGGCCGGAAACGCTCTTGCAATGGATCATCGCCACCGCCGACCGCCTCGCCTCCGGTTTCGAGCGCGAAGAATTCGAGCGGTACAACGATGCCGAGGACAAGACGGACACGGGACGCAATCATTATCAGGCGCGGCAATTGACACTGTTCGAACAGGTACGGATCGCACAAGCCCACGCTGCCGTTACGCCCACGAACCTGAAATATCGCTACCCCTTGAAACCGCTCACGCCGGAAAACCTTTTTCCGGTGAAACGCACAGGGTATGAACCCGAGCAAAACGCGCCTGCCCAAGAAGAATACCGTGCGCTCTGGGAAGCGTTTCTCCATGCTTTAGGGGACATTCCTTCCTCGCATCGCAAGCAATGGCCGCTGTGGCTGGATCATTTCGATACCCTCTGGCAGAGCTTTACTCATGCCATCCCCTCCGCTACGGCTTTCGGCGCAAAGCCGGATGTTTCGCTCTATGACCATGGCAAAACGACGGCTGCCTTTGCCGTGGCACTATGGCGCTGGCATATCGCGCAGGATGGCCTGACGAACGAAGAAGCCATCCGCCAGCACAAAGATCGCCTCGATTGGAGCGAAGAAAAATTCCTGCTCGTGCAAGGCGATTTTTTCGGCATTCAGGATTTCATCTTTGCCGAAGGCGCGGAAACCAACAAACATGCCGCTAGACTCTTGCGCGGACGCTCGTTCCAGGTATCGATCTTTACCGAATTGGCTGCGCTCAAGGTGCTGGATGTCTGCGAGTTGCCGTCCACCTCGCAGATTGTCAACGCGGCGGGCAAATTTTTGATCGTCGCGCCCAATACGCCGGAGATCTGCAGAAAACTTGCTGCCGCGCGCCGTGAATTGGACGAGTGGTTTCTGCGGGAGATTTTTGGTCTGGCAGGTTTGGGATTAGTGGAAAAAACGGCCAGTTGCAACGACTTTTCGGCGAAACAATTTGACAGCCTGATAAAAGCTTTGTTTGGCGGCCTCGAACGCGCCAAAATGGGGCGTTTCGATCTGGCGGGCGATACGCCGCCGTCCGCAGTATTTGCCATCGATTATCCGCAAGGCGTCTGCCAATACAATAATCATTTACGCGCGGACAAGCTGGGAGGAGAAAACAAGGCTTCCGCCCGGCTTTCCCGCGATCAGATCGAAATCGGAAAAGCGCTGGCGCATCAGGACAAGCTGCTGATTGCCCGCGATGGCGCAGATTTACATGAAGGCGGCGTCAAGATTCTGGAAACGCCTATTTTCGGCTATCGCGTCGGATTTACCGTAGCGGGAAACGGCCAATTCGGGGACCTGGTGCGGTCTGGAGATTTATTGCGCTACTGGGATTTTTCCTTGCCGAAAAATTTGCAGGATGCGCTCTGGCATGGCTACGCGCGTCGCTACATCAATGCCTACATACCGGAATTTCGTGACGTAAACATCGAGGAATACGAACATCACCAAAAATACGCTGATTGCGAAAACGAGGAATGCCGCTTGGAATCGCCCAAAACGTTCAACCATATCGCCTGGGAAGACCGGCAATTGACGATTAGGGGCGAGAAGGAAACCTGGATCGGGCAAATCGCGCTTGCCACGCTGAAAGGTGACGTAGACAATCTGGGCAAGATTTTCCAGCAGGGTTTATCGCCTGTCACATTTGCCAGAATGGCTGCGCTTTCGCGCCAGTTGAACGCATTTTTCGCCATCTGGCTACCCGCCTATTGCGCGGAAAAATATCCGGACACCTACACGGTCTTTGCGGGCGGCGACGATTTTTTTCTGGTTGGCCCTTGGCGTAGTACGCAAAGGCTTGCCGCTGACATGGCCGGGGAATTCCGACGATTCGTTGCCGAAAATCAGGACATCCATTTTTCCGCCGGTTTTGTCATGACCAAACCCGGATACCCGGTACACGCACTCGCGGAACAAGCGGAAAACGCGCTTGAAATGGCCAAAGGGTATAGAAGCGCGGAAGAAAGGAAAAACGCGGTTTGTCTCTACAACGAAGTCGTGCCGTGGTCGCAATGGAACGCGCTTGCTGGTTTGGAGCAAGAAATCGACGACCTGTCTAAGGAATACACGCTGTCCTCTGGCTATGTCTATGGCCTTTTGTCGCTGATTGACCTAGCGACATCCGAAACCACGGAGTCCGCAATGTGGCGTAGCCGTTTCTCTTATCGCACCCGGTGCTATGTCGTCGACAAACTCGCTCAGCCAGCGTGGGCCATTGCCCAAACCCGGCTGGCGGATACCTTTGGCGAACGCGGCATTGCCGCACAGGGTAGCAAATTCCGCATTCCGCTTTTCAATTTCTTTTACAGCAAGAGGAGCAATGCATGATTCTAGATCCGTTATCGGAAGACATCTTTTCGGATGTCGCGCTGGAAGAGGCGCAAAAAGTTGCTGCCGAAGCATCTACCACCAAAAACAACTCTTCCCAACTTCGCAAGTTCTACGACGAGCTGGTGATGTGGCACGACAAGCTGTTCGATCATAATGTAAAGGACAAAGAGAAAACCTATAAGGATCTCGCACCTTTCATCAAAATGATGTGTGCCAAGGTTGCTTATGCCAAGGGACGAGGTCATGTTGGCGCGGAGTTTGAGCGGCTTTTCACCGAGCTTATTAAGGCCATTAAAAACCCGACAACGCTGAAACATGCCAAATTGTTCATGGAAGCCTTCATGGGTTTCTACAAAGCCAAGGAAAGATAACCATGCCAAAACTCAACGACATTACCACCATCGAAGCCACACTGGAAGTTATCACCGGCCTACGGATCGGTGCGGGTGATTCCGAAATGCACATCGGCGGCGTGGATAACACAGTCATCAAACATCCGCTTACCGGTTCACCCTATATTCCAGGTTCCAGCCTGAAAGGGAAAATGAGGAGTCTCTTGGAATGGCGTAGCGGTGCGGTAAAGGAAGCGCCGCTGGGCGCGAAGGATTTTGAGGTGGCGGTGGATGCGCAAAAGCCTGAAATCAAACATATCCTGCAACTTTTCGGCATCGGCGGCGGCGATGCCAAGGATGCGGAAGCTTTGGTCAAGGAGCTGGGCCCCACACGCCTTGCCTTCTGGGATTGCCCCTTGGAAGAGGTTTGGGAAAAAGAAGTCCGCGACAACAATCAATTGCTGGTCGAGGTCAAGAGCGAAAACATCATCAACCGCATCAGCGGCACGGCCGCGCACCCGCGCAATACCGAGCGCGTTCCTGCCGGGGCAAAATTCGTTTTTCGTTTGTCCTTGAAGCAACTCGATGGCGACGATTTGCTCGAAACCGTCCTGCAAGGCTTGAAACTCATCGAGCACGACAGTCTGGGCGGTTCTGGCTCGCGCGGTTATGGCAAGGTGAAATTCACCGGCCTCAAAATCAATGGCAAGGACAAGGCGGAACAGTTTCAAAAAGTGGAAGCCTTTCCCTACAACACACAAGTAGCATGAGCCATGGCTTATCAAACTTGTCGTTTCATCCTCCGCCCGCAAACCGCTTTCGGCACGCCGCTCGCGGGCGATACTCTGTTCGGACAACTGTGCTGGGCCTTGCGCCATCGTTTCGGCAATGAATGGCTGACGGAACGTCTCGCGGGGTACAAGGATGGCTGCCCTTTCCTCGTCGTGTCGGACGCTTTCCCGCACGGCTTTCTGCCGCTACCCACCGTGCCGACCGCTTTCTGGGAAGCGCAACCCGATGCCGACCGCAAAATCCTGAAGAAAAAACGCTGGCTACCTGTGGAAAAGCTGGAAACGGGTTTTTCGACATGGCAAAGCCTCGCCTGCGACGATACGGACGCCGCCGAAGCGGTATTGCAAAAATACATTTCGCCTGAATCCCGCAAGGGGAAGGAACGGATTTTCCTGCAAAAACTCCGTAACCAGCCGCACAACAGCATCAACCGCGCCACATCCACCACTGGCGAAGGAAACATGTTTGCTCCGCACACGCAAACGCAATACTGGTTCCACCCCAAAATGCGCCTCGATCTCTACGCCGTGCTGGATGAAACCCGCCTTGCGGCGATAGACTTGGAAACGACATTGACGAACATCGGCCAAAGCGGTTTTGGGCGCGACGCCAGCATTGGCCTGGGCAAATTCGTGGGCGAATACGATGCGGCTTTCACGGGCTTGCCCCATGCGGCAAATGCCAATGCCTTCCTGACCCTCGCCCCTTGCGCGCCACAAGGACAAGGTTTTGTCCCGGAACGAAGTTTTTATCAAATCCTGACCCGCTTTGGTCGTCATGGCGATATCGCCGCGCGATCCGGAAATCCTTTCAAACGCCCATTGCTGCTTGCCAAGACCAGTGGCGTTTTTTCTCCGGTGGCACTGGATCGACACCGCGCTTTTATCGGCCAGGGCTTGGGCGATGTTTCCATTTGCCGACCCGAAACCGTTGCCCAAGGCTACGCGCCAGTAGTGGGCGTTCGCATGGAGAATAATGCGCAATGAAATTTCTCTCTCGACATACGGTGGCGTTGACGCCACTCTCACCCATTCATATTGGCTGCGGCGAGGATTTCGAGCCGACCAATTATGTAATAGACGCTGAGCAAAAACTACTTTATGGATTCGACCCCAGCTTGGCGGATTTATCGGAGGAGCTTACCCAAAAATTGGCCGAATTGGGAGAAAGAGGAAACTGGCTTGGAATTCAAGGTTTTTTCCGGGAACATCAGAAACACTTCAAGCCGTGGGCTCACATCCTGATACCGGTTGCCAGCGGTGTCGCGCGGGACTACTGCCAAAACATCGGGAGAGCCGCCAACGTGGAAGCGGACGGCAGGCAAGTCATCAACCGGCTGTCGATCGAACGCCACATACACAGCCGCGACACGCCCTATATTCCAGGCAGCAGTCTGAAAGGTTCGCTTCGGACAGGCTTGATGGACAAGCTGAATCACAAACGTCCCGTAACGGACAGTGACGAAAAGAAAAACAGCATGAAACTGGCAAAACGTTTGCTGGAGGGTGATTTTGCCACCAGCCCGTTGCGGCTCCTGAAAATAGGCGACCTGATACCATGCGGAGATTTGGACAGGGGCGTGCTCTACGCCGTCAATCGTTATAAGCACCCCAAGTCCAACCGGAATGGTCAGCCCATATCCCCGCGCGGCATCGTGGCACGCAAAGAGTGCATTCTACCCGGCCAATACCGTGTGCTCATGGGTGAAATCACGGTTCAGTCGTTGGGCGGCAAAGGAATTCTGGAAGGCGAAAAACGTAATGTTCCCAAGCAGAATCTTCGCCCAGATATTACGCAAATAGCCAAGGATTGCAATGCCTATCATCTCCCCCGTCTGCGCACGGAACTTGCGGAAATGGGTAATACCTGCTTGGTCAATCCTAGCTGGAAACGATTTATCGAATCCTTGTTAGAAGAAGGGGGGATATTGGCAAATCGCCTGCGGGATGGACAAATCATGCTGGTGCGCATGGGGCGTTATGGCGGCGCGGAGAGTAAAACGCTCACAGAGGTAGCTGACATTAAAATCATGTTGGGTAGAGGTGAGAATGGACGCCGGGAATACGAATTTCGTCGTGAAACCACGACTTACTGGCTCGCCGCCCAAACTGCCGACGAGCAGAAACATCTGATTCCCTTCGGTTGGGCCATCCTTGAAATCGATCCCCAGGACAATTTGAGGAAACTCAAAACATGGTGCGAGGAGGAAACAAAAAACCGCCCCGACATGAAAGCCAAGTGTGCCGCGCTGGCAGAAGAAAAAGCGAAAGCCCAGAAAAGAACCGCAATGGAATATGCCAAACGAAAAGCTGTGGAAGATGCCCAACGCCAAGCTGAAAAAGCTGCGGCGCAAGCTGCCACCGAAAAAGCGCAATACCTTGCCACCTTGAGCGAAGCGGGCCGTGAAATCGAAAAATTCAAGGAAGAATGCGCGCAAAACGAACAGCGCGTCAGAGGCAGAAAAGGAAAGCCCTATGGCATGGATTACAGCCGGGCTAGGGCACTCGCGGAAAAAGCCAGAAGTGATGAAAGCTGGAGCGGCGCGGACAAGCAAGCCACCGCCGAGGCCATTGAGCATTGGCTACCCAGATTGGAAACGCTTGACGCCAAAGAAGTTCGCAAAAAACTGAAACTTCCGGAACTCACGGGTATATAGCCGATTTGCTCCTCGATCAACTACCTTTGTCTCCTGAAAATATCAGATGCGGCTTTTCGCCCAAAAATTAAGGTTAAGCCCGGAAGATGAAAACCTGTTCAGTACCTTACCCGGCGACATCCAACAAAAAATCACAAGAAATCAATACGTCAGAGTCACCGCGTATGTAATCAATGGAGTTATAGTCCGCATTGCTCAGCCATGAAGCAACGCGGGTGGCTCATCTCGTCAAGGATAATACCCAATGAACCTGATACTCTCGACCTGTGGAACCAGCATCCTGACGAACGGCGCGGATGAAGACTTGCGCAAACTGTTCGCGCAGCACGCCAACGTCAGGGACAGTGGCGTTGTGCCTGCGCAGGATCGCTCCCGCATTTGCGCGCACATAGAGACGCGAAAGCGGCAATTTGCGCAAGCTTCCCATGAAAGCGCAAGGCGCGATTCCGCGGAACTCAATGGCATCCTCTCGTTCTATGGCGCGGGGTCGTTCGCGGAAAACCGGCGGGACATCCACTATCTTCTGGCGACCGACACCTTGTTCGGCGAAGTCACCGCCGGAATCGTCAAAGGGTGGCTGGATAATCACGGTTTTGCCGATGTTCGCGTGGAACGCCGCCCCGACCTGCAAACCGCCGATTGTCCGCTTTTCAAAAGCGCGCTTTCCGACCTGGTGAAATGGTGCGCCGAAGTCATCGCGCCGCAGAAAACAGCTCATTGCCGCGTTGTCT